>CAMCUJ010000100.1 GCA_945878965.1 uncultured Clostridia bacterium | reverse complement strand
GTGCCTTCTGAATAAGATATTCGTCGGTATCCACCTCTGAAAGTTCGTTTGTAAGCCGTGCTTTTATATCTGTTTCGGCAAGAATTTTTTCATTATATTCAGCTATAACATCATTTGCACGGTTTAGCGAAACTTGCTGAATTATAAAGATTGATATACAATATATTATAGCTGAAAGTATAAGTATTCTTAATAAAAAGCTTTTTTTCGACTTTTTACTTTTCTTATTTCTTGTTGCCGGCGTATTAACATTAACAGTTCTTTGCATAGCCTTATCCCTCGTTAGTTTTATCGATATATTTATTGAAAAATATCTGTGTTTCGATTAATTATATCAATATTTATTTATAATTTATTTATAAAAATTTCAGATATACATCTTATTATAAACCTAAAAAATAACTTTGTCAATATTTTAAAATTTTATTTTTTAAAAATTGATATTTTTGTTGCCTTTAAACGACTTTTTAATCTATTTTTATGTATTTTTAAAATACTGCCGGCACTTTTTACACGCCAGATAATTACAAGGCACGGTTTCCTGAATATTTTTATAACTATTTTCAGAGGGAAAAATATTATTTTAAAAATAAATCCGATTACTTTTGTTATAATTTTTATAACAAATACAAGAAATCGCAGAAATTTATTTCCTATAATAAGTGCATACAAAATTATTCCTAATAAGGCAGAAACCAAACCGTAGAACTGTATTTTCCCACTGTTTTTTTCAAATGCAGCAATGAAAATTATAATTCCGCTTAAAATTACAAACAATATATCCTCAAGACATACAAAAAAATCATTTGTGCGAATTATAATTCTCGAAACCCGTATTAAATCATAAATAACCGCAATTATACATCCGGAAATGAACATATAAAAAAGAAATAAAATCTGAGATTCTATACTTGTATCCATAAACTAATGTGCTCCCTTAAATTATCTGAAAATTCTTGAAAACAATCCCTTTGATTTTCCGCTGCTTTCTTCAGAGGAGTAAATAACAGAATCAACATATCCGTCAATTTCTATTACTCCGCTGTCTGTGCTGAGCTTATTGATTTTAAAATCCTCCCCCTTAAGTGTAAGAGTTCCAAGTGTTGTGTATATTATAACACTGTCTTCATCGAAGCTTTCCATATCGGTAACACCTGTTATGGTAAGTTTTTCACGCTCTTCTATTGTAATGCAGTGAGTTTCTGAGTTTTTGAATTTTTCTTCCATAATAATTAATGCTCCTTTTCAAATTATTAATATTCTTCTAAATATTATGAATTTAGTATTTAGTATATTAAAAAAAATACAAAAAAGTACTTTACAAAACCAAAAAATTTGGTATAATAAATATATATGCAGGTATCATTATGGAAATTCTAAGGTGTTTTAGTGGATATATTGGTGCTGTGTATTTAGAATATTGATATAACTAAATTAAGATGTTCCCCGTTTTGCAAGAAAGCGGGTTTCGCTTAATTTTTTCAGCGGGAATACATTCCTCCGCTGAAAACGTTGAATTACGGTGCTTTGCACCTTATTGAATACGGGTTAAGGTTTGGAGTGAATGATTAATGTTAAAAAAGATTATTTGCTTGACGGTTTTGACTGTATTAATAGGGCTGGTGTGTTTTTATTATACATCCGCAAGCGGTATTGATGATGAGCAAATCGTATTTGATGATGTACATACAAATGATTGGTTTTATGAAAATATCATAAATATGACTGAACTTGGACTTCTTGAAGGGTATGGCGATAATACATTCAGACCGAATAATGAAATAACAAACTGCGAGTTTATAACAGTTGTGGATAAGGCATTAAACGGCGCTCATAACAATAATATTCAGGGTGAGCATTGGGCAAAAGAGGTTATGGATTACGCTCTTTCAAAGAGTTGGTATGATTATGATGAAATACCTCCCGGAAATTACGATGTTCTTATAACCCGTGAACTTGCGGTAAAGGTTATAATGCAGTCAATGATTCCGCATAAAACGGGAGATTACATAAAGTATCCGGCGGCGATTAAGGATTATCAGAGTATAAACGGAAGATATTCAGACCTTGTAATAAGAGCATACACTCAAGGAATAGTTACAGGTGATGAAAACGGTAATTTCAATCCGAAATCCCGTCTTACACGTGCTGAGGCTTGTGCACTTATAAACCGTGCAATGAGTTATAACCAAAGTGAAAATACATCGGTAAACTCAGATGAAACTAAACCGAATTCTTCTGTAAATCAAGAGTCGCAGGTTAATGTAATACCACAAAGTCCTGCTCAGAATGAAACAACCTCATCTGTAGGTGCAGGAAACGGAGTAAGCGAGAACGGACGGCTCAGTGTATCGGGGACAAAGCTTGTAAATGAGCGAGGCGAAGCGGTTCAACTCAGAGGTATGAGCAGTCACGGAATACAGTGGTATGATAATTTTACCAATTATAATTCCATAAAGAATACCGCAGATTTTGGAGCTAATCTTTTCAGAGTGGCTATGTATACGGCAGAGAACGGATATATTCAAAACAGAGCGGTTAAGGAAAAGGTTTATAATGCGGTAGATTGTGCGATAAATCTTAATATGTATGTAATTATTGACTGGCATATATTAAGTGACGGAAATCCTCGTACTTATGAGAATGAGGCTAAAGAATTTTTTGCGGAGGTTTCGCAGAGATACAAAGGAAATCCTGCCGTGATATATGAAATATGCAACGAGCCTAACGGAAATGTAAGCTGGGATAATGATATAAAACCATATGCGGAAAGTGTTATTCCTGTAATACGCGCAAATGATGAGAATGCAGTTATTCTTGTAGGCAGCGGAACATGGAGTCAGGATTTTGATAAGGCGGCAGACAATCCGCTTAACTTCAGCAATGTAATGTATACTTGTCATTTTTATTCCGGAACGCATGGAAAGTGGCTTAGAGATAGGATAGATTATGCTGTTTCAAAGGGAGCTGCCATATTTGTTTCCGAGTGGGGAACAAGCAGAGCTGACGGAAGCGGCGGAGTATTTTTAAATGAAGCTTATGACTGGCTTGTATTTCTTAACGAAAGACAGATAAGTTGGGCAAACTGGTCGCTTTGTGATAAGAATGAAACTTCGGCTGCACTGAGAAACGGTACATCCCCTGATGAAGTGTGGACAATAGATAATCTTACCGAATCGGGAAAATTTGTATTTTCCAATTTCAGATAAGTTTATTACATATGATTGTATAAATTAAGTATTATCATTGTTTCAAATACCCGTTGAAACAATTAAATAGATAAAATTAAGGGAAGGGTGTAATTAAATTATGAAAATTAAGCATGTTGGTACAAAAATGTTGCTGCTTTTAATAATCAGTGTGGTATTATCAGGAGTAATATCCGCAGGTGTTACATATTTCGGAAACAAAATGATAATTGATAATTCTATCGAAAAGAATACTGATACTTCGGTAAAGATTTTATCAAATCATTTAGCATCAATGCAGAAGGAATTAACAGATACATCATTTAAGATTGCCAACACTTATGAGCTTCAAAATGCACTTGTAAGTAAAAATAAAAGCAGATATGACAGTGAACTTATAGCCGCTTGTCAAGCTAATGCATCGGAAGCAAGCTTTGTAAGTTTGTTTGATGAAAACGGAAATGAGCTTGCAAGGTTTGAGAATGGCGGATATTCACAGACAAGAAGTGCGGATTTCAGCAGAAACGAAGTTATAAAAAGTGCGGTTCAAGGCAAGAAGCTTTGCTTATATACCGAGGGCTTTGGAAGTAAGTTTGTTATATGTGCAGCTACACCAATGACAGATAGCAGCGGTAAAGTTAGCGGCGGCGTTGCATTAGTATATAAATTAGATGATTTTTCAGTGCTTGATGAGCTTAAAGAGTTGTCGGGTGCAGAGTTCACCATTTTTGCCGGAACAGAGAGAATAAATACAACATTTGAAGATGAAAAGGGTCATAGAGAAATCGGAACAGAGATGACTGAAGAAATTATGAATACTGTTTTGGGAGATAAATCAGATGCTGTTGTAAAGATTGATTTATTCGGCAATCGCTACAACGCTAAGTATATGCCTATTATACAGAATGATGAAGCAATTGGTGCAGTATTCAGCGGTAACGATATAGTTGATATTGAAAGCAGTGAAAGAACTATTGTGATTATATCGTTTATAGTTGTATTCTTAATATGCTTGCTTTCTTCGGTAGTAAGTTTTATAATAGTTAATAAAGTTGTTGTAACTCCTATCAAAATGGTTGGAGAAATAGTTCAAAATATCGCAGAAGGAAAATTAAGAGGCAAGCTTTTGGACATTAAGGGATATGACGAGATAAGCGAGCTTGCAAAGAATACGAATATAACAGCGGTTAATTTAAGTAAGTACATAAATGATATTATTATTAAGGTTGATGCACTTGCATCTAAGGATATATCCATTAGCTTTGATGAACACTATGTTGGAGATTATGTAAAGATAGAAAATTCATTGAAGAAGATAACCGATGTAATGAATAAAACATTCCAAACAATACTCCTTTCGTGTGACCAAGTAAGTATCGGTTCTGAGCAGATTGCTATAGGAGCGCAGGCATTGGCACAGGGTGCTACATCTCAGGCAGCGGCTGTTGAGCAGCTTTCAAATTCGGTAAGAAAGCTTAACAACAGAGTTAAAGAAAGCGTTGTAGGTGTTGAAAGAGTAGAAAACGGAATGAATGGTGTTATGAACAAGATTCGTGAAGGAACGAACAAAATGGGTGGTCTTCTTGAATCTATGGCACAGATTACAGCATCTACAAATCAGATTTCAAGCATAATCAGAGTTATAGATGATATTTCATTCCAGACGAATATATTGGCACTTAATGCAGCGGTTGAGGCTGAGAGTGCGGGTGCGGCAGGAAAAGGCTTTGCGGTTGTTGCGAGCGAGGTTCAAAAGCTTTCCGAAAAGACAGCGGCTGCCGTAAAGGAAACAGATGCACTTATAAATCAATCTATAAAGGACGTAAAGAAAGGCTCTGTGATGCTTAAGGATACTGCTACAGCAATTGATACGGTAAGTTATGATGCTGAAAATATCAATGTTTTAGTTAGCAAGATTGGTGATGCATTTAAGATTCAGTTAGAAGATATTAATGATATTACTCGTGAGTCTGATAATATTACACAGGTTATTCAGACCAATTCGGCTACGAGCGAAGAGAGTGCTGCGGCATCAGAGGAGCTTTCGGGTCAGGCTGCACTTCTTAGAGATAAGCTTAGGGAATTTAAGTTCCGTGATGATGATTTAGATTTTAAAACAGATGAAATTGATACATCAGACGCAACAGAAGAAATCGAAGTATCTGATAAATATACTGATAATACAGAGGAAGCTTATATAGAAGAGTAAATAAAAACAAAACATTTCAGAATATTGTAAAATAATTATATTGGCTGTTGTCTTAGAGTTGTTTTAAATAACATACTTTAAGCACAACAGCCTTATATAATTCTAAATTAGTTTTGAAAAAGTTTATAATTTTAAAATTATAGCTTGACAATTTAAGATGTTAATAGTATACTAATAAAGTAAGAATAAAAATGCTACTGTGGCTCAGCTGGTAGAGCAGCTCACTCGTAATGAGCAGGTCGCCCGTTCGAATCGGGTCAGTAGCTCCAAAAGAAAAGTCACAATCATTGTTTATGTGACTTTTCTTTTTGCTTTTAATTATTAAATAGACATTGCTGTCCCTTGAGTAAAGCAAGCTTTACGCTTTATTATAATAATAGAATTCTGTATAAAAATAATAATATAAAATGCTGAATTGTTGTTCTGAAATCATAAAGAATAAGAACTCT
>CAMCUJ010000099.1 GCA_945878965.1 uncultured Clostridia bacterium | reverse complement strand
AAAGCAAGGAGATTTATTCGTGCTTGTAGGCTTTGGCGGAGGCCTTACATGGGGTAGCTCGGCGATTATATTTTAAGCTTAAGTTTTTGCTCAAACGAAAGTTAAACGGTCGTGTGATTTAGAAATATTCTTAATTGGCGGCTGAAAATAAATTGTATTTAAATCCTTATTGAAAGGTGTGTAATTAAAATGGAGAACAAAATTTGTAAGTTACTTGGTATAAAGTATCCTGTAATTCAGGGCGGAATGGCATGGGTTGCAACAGCGGAGCTTGCGGCGGCGGTTTCAAATGCCGGCGGACTTGGTTTGATTGCGGCAGGCGGTGCTCCGGCTGATGTTGTAAGAGAACAGATTAAAAAGGCAAGAACTCTTACAGATAAGCCGTTTGGTGTAAACGTAATGCTTATGTCACCGTTTGCGGATGAAGTAATGCAGGTCGTTATTGAGGAAAAGCCGGCAGTAGTTGCGACAGGTGCCGGAAATCCCGGAAAATACATTGATGCTCTGAAAGAGGCAGGGATTAAGATACTTCCGGTAATTGCAAGTGTTGCTATGGCTAAAAAGATGGAAAAGAGCGGTGCTGATGCTATAATTGCCGAGGGAACAGAGGCAGGCGGACATATCGGCGAGCTTACAACTATGGTTTTGGTACCGCAGGTAGTTGATGCGGTATCGGTTCCTGTAATTGCAGCAGGCGGTATTGCTGACAGCAGAGGGACTGCGGCAGCTTTTGCTCTTGGTGCTGACGGTATTCAGGTAGGAACACGTTTTATATGTTCAACTGAGTGTATTGCACATGAAAATTACAAAAATGCGGTTCTTAAGGCTAAGGACAGAGATGCGGTTGTAACAGGAAGATCGACAGGTGCTCCCGTACGTGCACTTAAGAATAAGCTTACACGTGAGTATGAACGTTTGGAAAAGGCCAATGCTTCATTTGATGAGATTGAACAGCTTGGTGTCGGCGGATTAAGACGTGCATTTGCCGAGGGTGACACTGATATGGGTTCGCTTATGGCAGGTCAGTCTGCGGCTATGGTAAGCGAGATCCTTCCTTGCAGTGAGATTATTAAAGATCTTCTTAAGGATGTTAAGAGCATTGCTGACGGAATCAAAGAGAAAATATAGAATTATATTATAAGATTTATACATATCTGTTTATGTATTTGAATAATGAATAATATTAAATGGAGGAAAATATGGGTAAGACAGCATTTTTATTTGCAGGACAGGGTTCTCAGACTATAGGAATGGGAAAAGAACTTTGTGAGAATTTTCCTATAGCTGATGAGGTTTACAATAAGGCATCAGAGGCTTTAGGCTTTGATATAAAGGATATGATATTTAACGGCGACAGCGAAACTTTAATGATAACCGAGAATACTCAGCCGGCAATTCTTACAATGTCGGTTGCAGCGCTTAAGGTTGTTGAGAGTCTTGGTATTAAGGCTGACGTTGTTGCGGGTCTTAGTCTTGGTGAATATTCGGCACACGTTGCATCGGGAAGTCTTGATTTTGAGGACGCTGTAAAGCTTGTGAGAAAAAGAGGAAAGTATATGCAGGAGGAAGTTCCTGTAGGCGTTGGCGGTATGGCGGCTATAATTAAGCTTACGGCTGATGAGGTAAGAGATGTATGCCGCATTGCTTCGGAAAAAGGAATAGTTGAGCCGGCTAATTTCAACTGTCCGGGTCAGATTACTGTTGCAGGTGAGGTGGCAGCTGTTGAGTATGCCTGTGAGGTTGCAAAGGAGAAGGGTGCAAAACGTGCGATGATGCTTCCGGTTAGTGCGCCTTTTCACTGCAGTATGCTTAAGGGTGCAGGTGAAAAGCTTGCAAAGGAGCTTGAAAATGTAGAGATACATAAGATGAACATTCCGCTTATTACAAATGTTACAGCGGATTATGTTGAGAATGAGGATGCGATTAAGCCATATCTTATCAGACAGGTTTCATCATCTGTGCTTTTTGAGGATTCAATAAGAAAAATGCTTGATGACGGAGTTGATACATTCATTGAGATAGGACCCGGTAAGGCTTTAAGCGGTTTTGTTAAGAAAGTTACAAGCGATGCTAAGGTTTATAACGTAGAAAATATTGAAACTTTAGAAAAGTTAAAAGAAGAAATTTGCAAATAGGTATTGCATATTTTAAAAAAATTTTGTACAATAGAGGATAGTAACTCAGATAAAACAGATTGAAAGGTGGCATAGGGAATGTTAAAAGGAAAAACAGCTGTTATAACAGGTTCGGGACGTGGTATAGGAAAGGCTATAGCCTTAAAGCTTGCGTCACTTGGTGCAAATATTGTAGTAAATGATATTCCGTCGTCTGCATATGCTGATGATACAGCAGAGGAGATTAAGAAGCTTGGAGTTGAGGCAATATGCGTTAAGGGTGATGTACGCTCAAAGGACGATGTTGACAATCTTGTTAAAACCGCTCTTGATACATTCGGTAAGATTGATATATTTGTAAATAATGCAGGTATAACACGTGATGGTCTTATTTTAAGAATGAGCGAAGAAGATTGGGATATGGTTATGGATATAAACCTTAAAGGTGCATTTAACTGCATAAAGGCGGTTGCAAGACCTATGATGAAGAATAAGGGCGGAGCAATAATCAATATTGCTTCAATTGTCGGAGTTGCCGGAAATGCAGGTCAGGCAAATTATGTTGCATCAAAGGCAGGTCTTATCGGTCTTACCAAGACTACTGCAAAGGAGTTTGCCAAAAAGGGTATTCGCTGTAACGCTATTGCACCGGGATTTATTACTTCAGATATGACTGATAAGCTTTCTGATGAAGTTAAGGCACAGTATTTCTCTGCTATTCCGCTTAATAAATTCGGAACTACTGAGGATATTGCAAATGCAGTTGCGTTTTTAGCTTCGGATATGTCGGGATATATAACCGGTCAGGTTATTAATGTTGACGGCGGATTTGTTATGTAATTTTAAATTACTTAAATATTTTTAATTAAACTGCAAATAATTAATAAATAATTATATAAATATTTAAACCAGAACTTACGGAGGTACATTAAAATGGAAATTTTTGAAAAAGTAAAAGAAATCACAGTTGATCAGCTTGGAGTAGATGAAGAAAGCGTAACAATGGAAGCTTCTTTTGTTGACGATTTAGATGCAGATTCTCTTGACACAGTTGAGCTTATGATGGCTCTTGAGGAAGAATTCGATATCGAAATTCCTGATGAAGATGCGGAAAAGATTTCAACAGTTGAGGACGCTGTAAACTACATTAAAGAAAAAATGTAATTTAAAACAGTTATAAGTTATTTCATTATGCAATTAGTATGATGAAAAGAAAGTCAGCATTAACTTTTATTAATCGGCTTTCTTATACTTAATAGTTTGCAGAGTTTAAATTCATATATTCGGCTTTTAAGCCGAATATATGATTTTTAAGTTGAGAAAAGAATTAAAAGGTTTTAAGCAATAATCGATTAGGTTAAGGGCTTATAAATATAGATATGCAGAAACATTCGTTAATTACCGTATGTGTCTGCGAATTAGAGGTTAAGAATAAAATTTTCAATGAATGTAATTTATTAAGTATTAAATTGAGGAAAAAATAAGCCTATTTAAGGCAGAATGGAGAAGACGTATGAAAAGAGTTGTAATAACAGGCGTTGGAGCAGTTACTCCTGTAGGCACAGGAAGAGAAGAATTTTGGAATGCGTTAAAGAATGGTGAGTGTGGAATTGATACAATTACAAGATTTGACGCTGAAGAATTCAGCTGCAAGGTTGCGGCTGAGGTTAAGGACTTTGACGTAACAAAGTATGTTGATAAGAAAGAAGCGAAGCGTATGGACTTATTTGTACAGTATGCGGTAGCAGCTTCAAAGATGGCGGCAGAGGATGCAAAGCTTGATATGGAGAAAGAGGATCCGACAAGAGTAGGTGTTTACATAGGCTCGGGTGTTGGAGGTATAGAAACCTTAACTTCTCAGTATGATAAGATGATAAAGAGAGGACCAAGTAAGGTTAGTCCGTTTATGATACCAATGATGATTTCCAATATGGCTGTAGGCGAGGTTGCAATTCAGCTTGGAGCTAAGGGAGTAAATCTTACAGCGGTTTCGGCGTGTGCATCGGGAACAGATTCTATAGGTCACGCATTCCGTGCTATAAAGAGCGGTGATGCCGATGTAATAATTTCAGGCGGTTCCGAAGCTGCGGTTACACCGCTTGCAATGGCGGGATTTGCTTCAATGAAGGCTGTAACCTCAAAGAATGACACTCCAAAGACAGCGTGTGCTCCGTTTGATTTAAACAGAGATGGTTTCATCTTGGGCGAGGGTGCCGGTATAGTAATTCTTGAGGAGCTTGAGCATGCTAAGGCAAGAGGAGCTGAAATTATAGCTGAGGTTATAGGCTTTGGTTCAACTGAAGATGCATATCATATGACAACGCCTGCTCCAAACGGTGAGGGCGGTGCAAGATGTATGGCTATGGCACTTAAGTCGGCAGGAATTGAGCCGGAAAAGATTGACTATATTAATGCTCACGGTACATCTACTCCGTACAATGACAAGTTTGAAACTGCGGCTATAAAGACAGTATTCGGCGAGCATGCGTACAAGCTTGCTGTAAGTTCAACAAAGTCTATGACAGGGCATTTACTTGGTGCAGCAGGCGGTGTTGAGGCTATCGCAACGGCTCTTGCACTTAAGGACGGAATTATTCCTCCGACAATAAACTATACTACTCCTGATCCGGAATGTGACCTTGACTATGTTCCGAATGAGGCAAGAAAAGCTGATATTGAATACGCTATGTCAAATTCACTTGGTTTCGGCGGTCATAATGCTACAATAGTATTAAAGAAATATAGCGCCTAATTCGCCTGTGTTTTGCTAAAATGTATGCGGAAGGCAGTTGTTATTTCCTGTATCATAATTGATATAGTTATGTTTTGAAAAATTTAGGCTGCACACAAATATTTTTGCTGTGCAGCCTGTTTAAATTATTATTCACAGACTGAATTTTAATTAAGATTCAAATTTGCTCTACCGGATTATGCATTTAATATTTAATCCTGTGCAGCAAATTTGAATGCTAAAATTATTTGAAAGGCGAAAATTAGAAATGATAGGATATGAATTTAAAGATAAGTCTTTGCAAAGAAAAGCATTTACACATATTTCAAGAGCTAACGAAATGGGGATAGAAAGCAATCAAAGACTGGAGTTTTTGGGTGACAGCATTCTTTCTCTTATAGTTGCGGAATATATTTATGAGAATCACCCTGAATTTCCGGAGGGAAAGCTTACGGAGTTGAGAGCGGCTATCGTATGCGAAAAGACTCTTGCGAAAATTGCGAGAGAGCTTAAGCTTGGCGATGAGTTGGTATTCGGGCGTTCAGAGGCTAAGAGTAACGGAAAGGAAAAGGATTCTATCTTAGCTGACACATTTGAGGCATTACTTGCGGCTATATACTTAGACAGCAATATGGAAACTGCTAAGAAATGGGTGCTTGGAGTTATAGGTGATACGCTTAAAAATGCAGGAAATATAGATTTACGAAATTACAAATCAGAGATACAGACATATTTCCAGAAGCGCGACAAGAGCAAAGAGGTAGTGGGATATAAGACAATTTCAAAGGACGGACCGGATCATGCGCCTGTATTTTTTGTTGAGGCGATTTACCAAGGTGAAATTATAGGCAAGGGCAAGGGCAAGAACAGAAAGCTTGCGGAGCAGAGTGCGGCAAAGGATGCTATTGAACGCTTAAACCTTTAGTGCCTGAGGCACAGCACCATGCCGACAGCGACAGTGGTCGCTATTTTGCTCACGGCGGCAACGAGCCGCCGTAATGAAGTATTCCCGGTC
>CAMCUJ010000098.1 GCA_945878965.1 uncultured Clostridia bacterium | reverse complement strand
TTTAAAAATCTGCCTACCGAGTTTGACGGCTTTAAAATTCTGCATATCTCCGATTGGCATAATCGTAAATTCGGTAAACGTATACTTGACCTTGTAAATAGTTCAAATGCAGATATAGTCTTGGTGACAGGCGACTGTGTTCAGCGTAATAACGCCGGAACAGATACTTTTCTCGAATTTCTCTCGGAAATTGAGCTTGACGCACAGGTCTGCGTGTCTTTCGGAAACCACGAATTGGGTCTTGACAGGAAAATTCCCGAATTGGATTTTTTAAATTCATATACAAAAGAACTAAGCGACAGAAATGCAACAGTCCTTGATAATTCAAACGTGAAATTCCAAAAAGGAAATTCGGTTATTTATATCTATGGTCTTACAGTTCCGCTTTCGTGCTATTCAAAGCTAAGAAAATTAAAGCTCCTTGAAAAGGCGGATATAAACGCTATGATAGGCGAAAAACCAAATGAATTTACTGTTTTGATGGCTCATAGTCCCGAAAGCTTTGATGGATATTCGGACTGGGGTGCGGATTTGTGCCTTTCAGGTCACAATCACGGCGGAATTTTTAATATTCCTTTCCTCGGTGGTCTGATTTCTGCCTCCCTTAAAATATTTCCCGAATATGACAGCGGAGTGTTTAAAAAGAAAAATTCAACTATGGTTTTAAATCGTGGCAGCGGAAATAACGGACTGGCACTTCGGTTTATGAATAACCCTGAAATCGGTCTTATTACCTTGAAAAAGGAAAATTAAATCAATGGTTCAAACTTAAATATTATGGTAATTTTAAAACTTTTATGCTTAAGAGTGTAAAAGTTTTTTCTTTTTTTTTATAAAAAACTATTGCAAAAGTGAATGTTTTATAGTAGAATTATATTAAAGTGGTACGAGGTGGACTGAAGTGGTTCAAAAAGGTTCAAAAATATCGTAAAAATTCTTGAGGGTGTTAGAATGCTGATAGGGGAATATTACCATAACTTAGACGCTAAAGGCAGAATAATAATACCTACCAAATTCAGAGATGATTTGGGAGGTAGTTTTGTTATGTCTAAAGGTCTTGAGGGCTGTCTGTATCTTCACCCTGTAGAAGAGTGGGAAAAGTTCACAAGCGAAATTATGAATATGCGCGGAGCTGAGGGACGAAAGTTAAACCGATTTTTCTTCAGCGGTGCTGCGGAATGTGAGATAGATTCACACGGCAGAGTAACTGTTCCACCGGTTTTCAGAGAATATGCGGGACTTGAAAAGGAAGCGGTTATAGTCGGAGTTTCGGGACGTGCTGAGGTATGGAGCCTTGAAAGATGGAATGCTTATATGGACGATCCTTCATTTGAGCCTGATGAAATTGCTAAAATTATGGATAACTTTATGATTTAAAACCGAAACACCCGAATAGAAACCGAAAAAGAAATTAAAGATATTAATGATATAGAACATTAGTTAGGGAGCTGAAACAGAAATGGAATTTAAACATATATCGGTATTGCTTAACGAAAGCATTGATATGCTTGATATAAAGGAAGACGGAATATATGTTGACGGCACCTTAGGCGGCGGCGGACATTCCGCCCTTATATGTTCAAGGCTGAAAAGCGGAGCAAGGCTCATAGGAATAGACAGAGATAAAACGGCATTGGCTGCGGCAGGCGAACGACTTAAGGAATTCGGTGATATTGTAACGCTTGTACACAGCAATTATGCGGAGATTAAGAATATACTTTCAGAAAACGGAATAGACAAAATTGACGGTGCGGTTTTAGACCTTGGTGTTTCGTCGCCTCAGCTTGATAATGCGGAGCGTGGATTCAGCTATAATATGAATGCAAGGCTTGATATGAGAATGAACCGTGAGGACAAGCTTTCGGCATATGATGTGGTGAATGGTTATACTTGGGAAAAGCTTGCGAAGATTATCTCAAAGTATGGTGAGGAGAAATTTGCGAGCCGCATTGCAACAGAGATAGTTCGTGAAAGAGAGAAAAAGGCAATAGAAACCACTTTTGAACTTAGTGATATTATAAAACGAGCGATGCCGGCAAAGGCAAGGTTTGCTGATAAGCATCCGGCAAAACGTACATTTCAGGCGATAAGGATAGAGGTTAATCGTGAACTTGAGCTTCTTGAGGGAGCGATTATGGATTTTACTGATGTTTTAATGCCCGGCGGAGTTCTTGCGATTATTACTTTCCATTCTCTTGAGGACAGAATTGTAAAGCAGACATTTTCAAAGCTTGCATCCGGATGTGAATGTCCCAAGGATTTTCCGATTTGTGTTTGCGGAAAAACTCCAAAGGTTAAAATACTTAATAAAAAGCCTATAACATCGGGAAATGATGAGCTTGAAAATAATTTTAGAGCACACAGTGCAAAGCTTAGGGGAATAGTTAAGCTGTAAAATCAGTTGAATTAAAGTTGGATAATATTTAAAAATTAATTATACTATAGGGGAAATGATACTATGAACAGGTCTTATGGCAGCGGAAATGCATATAAATATTATGATAATTATTATGATAATTATTATGATGCACAGCGTATAAGAAAAACTGAATACGGTAGAGAAATGGGAATTTCAAAACCTAATCAAAACAGCAGATATATTAAAAAAGCTGAAATTGAGAGGAGAAAAATCCGTGCATATAATAAGGCTTTAAAACTTGAGAGAATACTTGCTGTATCGGTAAGAACTGCGGCAGTATTTATTATTGCCGGTATTTTGGTTTACAGATATGTACTTATAAACGAGCTTAATATGACTGCAAATAAGCTTAAGAGTGAGTATAACAATATTGTAGCCGAAAACCAGGCAATTCAGAGTGAAATTGACAGTGCTATTGATTTAAAGAAGCTTCAGGAGATTGCAACAACAAGGCTTGGAATGGTCAGACCGGACTCTGATCAGGTTTTTTATGTTGAAACAGAAAGCAGTAATTACGGAGAGAAAGTTGATAAGAAAAAATCCAAGAACAATGAAGCCTTAAAAGATAATGCTGATGGTGATGACAGCAGTCTTAATGCGGTTACCGGAAGCATAATAAGAAGCGTTACGGGAGAGTAAAAGTCTTTAATTGATGATAGTTAAGCATTGCTGCAATAAAATTTTGGGGAATATAAAATAAAAGGGTTGTATAAATATAAATACAGTAGTATAATTAATTGAGGGCGTATCTGAGGCTTAATTTTTAAGGAAGCAGACCGATAAATGGGTTCTAAGATACGTCATAGTTGTTTGATATCCGCTTTGGTTTTAGTGTAATTGATTTTCACAGCTTGCGGAAACCCATAACATAAGGAGCGTGGGATTTAGTGCGGAAACTTGCTGCAACGATAAAACAGAAAAGAAGAATACTGTTTGTTTTTGGAATCTTCATACTATTCGTTGTATATCTGATATGTAATCTTGCCAAATGGCAGCTTATAAGGGGAGAAAAGCTTTCAAAAGAGGCTATGGAGCAGCAGACAAGTGACAGCATTGTAAATGCTAACCGAGGACAGATATATGACAGAAATTATAAGGTTCTTGCAAGAAATATAACTGTTGAGACTGTAAGTATAACTCCGAAGGATGTAAGGAGCAATGATGCTAAGTATTTAACCGATGAAGACGTAGACAAAAAGACTAAGCAGACTGTAGAGCAGATAGCTGAAAAAATGGGCGAGATACTTGAAATTGAGCCTGAAACAATTAAGAAGAAGATAGAAAAGACTAATTCGGGATTTGAGTATATAAAAAAGAAGGTAGATAAAAAGACAGCAGATGAGCTTCGACAGTACATAACTGAATATTCACTTAAAGGAATAAATTTCACAACTGATACAAAGCGTTATTATCCTTACAGTAATTTTGCATCACAGGTAATAGGCTTTGTGGGAAGTGATAATCAGGGACTTGAGGGAATTGAACTTGTATATAACGATGAGCTTAGCGGAACTCCGGGCAGAATTGTATCGGGACGTCATCCGATAGGGCTTGAGCTTCCGGAGGACTATGAAAGCTATGTTGAGCCGCAGGACGGATTAAGTGTAGTTCTTACGATTGATGAAACAATTCAGCATTTTGTAGAAAAGCATCTTGAGAATGCGAGAATAAACAATCGTCTTGAAGAGGGTGCGGCATCAATTGTTATGGACGTAAAAACAGGTGAAATTCTTGCAATGGCAACAAAGCCGGATTACGATCTTAATGAGCCGTTTGCGATTACATCGGCGGTTGAGGAGAAGTATCCAAACATTAAGGAGGAGCTTGAAAAGCTTGACGGAGCGGAGTATACAGCAAGACTTACCGAGGTTGTACAGCCGTTTAGAAAGAATAAGGCTGTTGTAGATTCATATGAACCGGGTTCAACATTTAAAATAGCGGTTGCCTCTATGGCACTTGAGGAAAAAGTGGTAAAGCTTACTGATAATTTTTATTGCAGAGGCTCTATTAAGGTTGCAGACAGAAACATTGGTTGTGCGAACAGAAACGGACATGGTGCGGAAACCTTTGTTCAGGGTGTTCAGAACTCGTGTAACCCGGTATTTATAGAGGTAGGAGCAAGAGTTGGAAGAAGTAAATTTTTAAGCTATATAAAAGGCTTTGGATTTTTGGATAAGACAGGAATAGAACTTCCGGGTGAGGTTGAAGGTATATTCCATGACCCTGATAATTTCAAGGAGATAGACCTTGCGACAGCATCATTCGGACAGGGTTTTAACGTTACGCCGCTTCAGATAATTACAGCGGCATCGGCTGTTGCAAACGGTGGAGTTTTAACAAAGCCTCATCTTGTAAAGCAGTTGGTTGACAGTGATAAAAGAGTTGTAAAGACAACCGAGCCTGAGTTTGTAAGACAGGCAATATCTGAGGAAACGGCTAATACTATGTGTGAGATACTTGAAACTGTAGTATCTGAGGGCGCTGGTAAGAATGCTTACCTTGCAGGCTACAGAATAGCAGGAAAAACAGGAACTTCCGAAAAACTGCCGAGAGGAAACGGTAAATATATCGCCTCATTTATAGGCTTTGCACCGGCTGACGACCCACAGGTTGCGTGTCTTGTAATACTTGACCAGCCGCCGATCGGAGCTACATATTACGGAGGTATAATTGCCGCTCCTGTTGCCAAGAGTATACTTGAGGAAACACTTCAATATTTAGGAGTTGAACCTAAATACACTCAGGAGGAAATGTCATATATTGATATAACGGTTCCTAATGTTACGGGAATGAAGGTAAGCGAGGCGAAGCAGGCACTTTCGGATATTGGGCTTAAGTGTGAGGTTATAGGAAACAGTGATTTGATTATAGACCAGATACCAAAGGTTTCGTCAAAGCTTTCAAGCGGTTCAAAGGTTGTCGTATATACTGAGGGAAGCGAGATTCAGAAGACGGTTAAAATTCCGAATGTAGTGGGATGTACGGCGGCTGCGGCGAATAAGCTGCTTACTGACGCCGGACTCAATATAAGAATAAGGGGACTTTCTTCAAACGGCGGTGCTGCAAGCTGTGTTTCACAGTCACCGACTGCCGGGAGTGTTGTTGAAAAGGGAACTGTTGTTACTCTTGACTTTGCATATTCCGAAGTAAGAGATTAAGCGACAGTGGTCACTTTTTTTGCCCATGCCGACAACGAGTCGGCGTAATGAAGCTTTTTTGCCCACGCCGACAACGAGTCGGCGTAATGAAGTATTCTCGGTCATCTTCGATGACGAAATGTTATGGCGAACGTTATCGTCAAATATTATGAAATCTATGTTTTGTAGGGGCGGATTTTATATCCGCCCGTATGTAAACCGCAAATATATATGAAAAATGTGCAGGGCAGGGTCTTTGTACCACCCTTCCGTTTAAGAATTGAGGGTTATCTGAAAGGAAAGATAGGGGGATATAT
>CAMCUJ010000097.1 GCA_945878965.1 uncultured Clostridia bacterium | reverse complement strand
TAGTGGATGAAAAATCGCATATTATTGATACTTTGTGCCTGTCACCGCTGTTGTTTCCTCAGCATCCGTATCATAAATTACTCAAAGATGATAAACTGCAGGTTGATGAACTTAATAATCCTTTGAACGATTCAAAAAAGGCGATGACTTTATTCTATGATGAGATAAATGCTTTTGAAAAACTGGATTTCAATCTGAAAAATATTTATTATTCCTTGCTTGCGAATAATGAAAAATTCAGCGGATTTTTTAAATATGTAGGGGCTCAGTTCTCTGTCGATGTTGAGGTATTGATAAAAATGGAGTTTAGTGAGCAACTATGCATAAACGCAGATGTTGCATCGATTATAAAGAACAATCCTGTTGAACTTGCGTATTGTTTGGCTTTGATTTCGGCAAATGATAAATATTCAATTACACCTGCGTGGGTATACAGAAATTATCCGTTGACAGATAATGTTATGAAGATGCTCAGAGGTACACCGTGTGAGTCGGGCTGTAAATATTGCAATGAAATGCTTAATGTAAAATCAAAGCTAAAGACCATATTCGGATACGAAGAGTTTCGTACATACAATGGTGAACCGCTACAGGAAAAGGCGGCTGATGCTGCTGTGCATAACCGTTCGTTGCTTGCGATATTCCCGACAGGCGGAGGTAAATCCATTACCTTTCAGTTGCCGGCCTTAATGGCGGGAGAGAATGTAAAGGGATTGACGATTGTTATATCTCCGCTTCAATCACTTATGAAGGATCAGGTGGATAACCTTGCGAAAATGGGAATAGTGGATGCAGTTACAATAAACGGTTTGCTTGACCCTATTGAACGTGCAGAGGCAATAGAAAGAGTGCGGAGCGGACTTGCAACACTTTTGTATATCTCTCCTGAATCTTTGCGTTCCCGAACAATAGAGAAGTTACTTATATCCCGTAATGTTGTGAGATTTGTTATTGATGAGGCACACTGTTTTTCTTCGTGGGGACAGGACTTCAGAGTTGATTATTTGTATATAGGCGACTTTATAAGAGAACTTCAGAAAAAGAAACAAAGCAACAATAGAATTCCTGTTTCTTGTTTTACTGCGACCGCTAAACAAAAGGTAGTAAGCGATATAAGGGATTATTTTAAACAAAAGCTTGATATTGAGCTTGAATTATACGCAACCAATGCCGAGAGAACCAATCTCAGATATGCGGTGCTTTATAAGGAAACGGAGGAAGAAAAATATTCAACTCTCAGAAGTTTTATTGAAGAAAAGAATTGCCCGACTATTGTATATGTATCAAGGACAAAACGAACCTTTGAAATCGCAGATAAGCTATGCAGAGATGGATTTTCGGCAAGACCGTTTAACGGTAAGATGCTAAGCAAAAATAAAATAGAAAATCAGGACTCTTTTATAAACGATGATACTCAAATAATAGTTGCCACGTCTGCTTTTGGTATGGGTGTTGACAAGAAAGATGTAAAGCTTGTAATTCATTATGATATATCGGATTCTTTGGAGAATTACATACAGGAGGCAGGCAGAGCCGGACGTGATCCGTCAATACAAGCTAATTGTTATGTGCTTTTTAATGATAAGGATCTGGATAAGCATTTTATTCTTCTTAATCAGACCAAACTTAGCATAAGCGAAATACAACAGGTGTGGAAAGCTATAAAAGATTTGACAAAGTTCAGACCGACTGTTTGCAGATCGCCTCTTGAAATTGCACGTCAAGCAGGCTGGGATGAAAGTGTGGCAGATATGGAAACACGAGTGAAAACTGCGGTATCGGCACTTGAAACTGCAGGATATATAAAACGTGGCAAGAATATGCCAAGAGTATATGCGACAAGTATTCTTGCGAAGAATATGATTGAGGCATCAAATGTAATACAATCGTCAAAAAGATTTGATGAAAAACAGAAAGAAAATGCAAGCAGAATTATGTCTTGTCTGATTTCAAGCCGAAGTATTGCAAGGGCGGGCAATGATGAAGCGGAATCGAGGGTTGATTATATTTCGGATATACTCGGAATTCCAAAACCTGACGTTATATCCGCTATAAATCTTATGCGTGAGGAAGGTTTGCTTGCGGATAGTATGGATTTAACCGCATATATTCACCGTATTGACAGTAAAAACAGATCCGCTATGATACTAAGACGTTATGCAAATCTTGAGAAGTTCTTGTTGTCCATATTACCTGATGAGGGTATGACGGTAAATTTAAAAGAAATCAATGAAATGGCAATAGAGGGAGGTAATAAACAGTCAACGGTTAAGTTGATAAAGGCGATACTATATTACTGGACTATAAAAGGCTATATAAAGAAGCAAACGGAAAATACTGAAAGACGTGTAGAAATTATACCCGAATTGAGTATTGAAAAGCTTGTAGGAAAATACGAAAGACGTATAAAGCTTGCACAGTTTATAGTTGAATATCTGTACACAAAGAGCCTTGAAAAAAAGAACGAAGAAAAGGAAGAAGTGCTTGTACAGTTTTCGGTGCTTGAAATTCAACAGGAATACAGAAAGGTAAATAATATATCAGGTATTTCAGCGAAGAATGTTGAGGATGCGTTATTGTATCTTTCAAAAATAGAAGCGTTGAATATAGAGGGTGGATTTTTAGTTTTATACAGTGCGATTGAAATTCAGAGATTGGAGCTTGATAACAGAATAAAATATAAAACAGAGGACTACAAACAGTTCAGTGAATTTTATAAACAGAGAATACAGCAAATTCATATTGTCGGCGAATATGCTAATATGATGGTGCGTGATTATTCTGCGGCTTTGCAGTTTGTAAATGATTATTTCCAAATGGATTATAAAAAGTTTATTGCGAAATATTTCAAAGAAGAACGAGCCAAGGAGATAAACAGAAACATTACCCCTGCGAAATATAAGCAACTTTTTGAGAGTTTGTCGGATGCTCAGCTCAAAATTATAAACGATGATTCATCAAAGTATATTGTTGTTGCTGCAGGTCCGGGTAGTGGTAAAACACGTATTCTTGTTCATAAGCTTGCCTCATTGTTACTTCTTGAAGATGTAAAGCATGAGCAGTTATTGATGGTTACGTTTTCGCGTGCGGCAGCAACCGAATTTAAGAAACGTTTGATGGAGCTTATCGGCAATGCGGCGAATTTTATAGAAATAAAAACATTCCATTCATATTGCTTTGATTTGATTGGAAAGATAGGAAATCTTGATACTTCCGAGACGGTTGTAAGGGATGCCGCTGAAATGATACGGAGCGGAGAGGTGGAAATCGGCAGAATAACGAAAACTGTTATTGTGATTGATGAGGCTCAGGATATGGATTCTGATGGATTTTCCTTTATTGAGGCTCTTATGGAGAGAAACGAAGATGTCAGAGTTATTGCTGTAGGCGATGATGATCAGAATATATATGAGTTCAGAGATTCGGATTCAAAGTATCTTGAATCATTCATAACCGAAAGAAATGCCGAAAGATATGAATTGCTTGAGAATTACAGAAGTAAAGCAAATATAGTCGGACTTGCCAATGCCTTTGCAGAAACTATAGAAAAGCGAATAAAAACATCACCGATTATACCGATTCAAAAGGAAAACGGAACTGTTAAGCTGATTAAGCATAAAGGATACAATTTAGAAATTCCTATAGTGAACAATATCAAGGCTACATATAAAAGCGGTACTGCGGCTGTTCTTACAAATACCAATGATGAGGCGCTAAGGGTTATGGGACTTCTCATTAAAGAGGGATTAAAAGCAAAACTAATTCAGTCAAACGATGGATTTAATTTGTATAATCTTATGGAAGTCAGAAGTTTTTTGAAAGAAGTAACCGCTCACGCTAAATCAGCTATTATTTCCGATGAGATATGGAATACCGCAAAACGCAATCTTGAGTTCAAGTACGAAACCAGCGAGTGTTTGGACGTATGTTTGAATATGCTCAACGAATTTGAACAGATTAATGAGAAAAAGTACAAAACTGACTTGGAAGTGTTCATAAAAGAATCCCGATATGAGGATTTTTACGATGCCACAAAAAAAGAAATCATTGTGTCCACTATTCATAAATCAAAGGGCAGAGAGTTCGATAACGTATATATGTTGCTGAATGATGTAAGCTATGATTGCGATGCAGACAAAAGAAAAATCTATGTAGGACTTACAAGAGCGAAAAATGATTTGTATATACATTACACTAATTCGTGTTTTGATGATATAGATGTGTGTGATGTTGAAAGGGTATACGACAATAACAGTTATGCAGAGCCTGAAGAAATCATTATGCAGCTGTCGTATAGAGATGTGTTTTTAGGGTTTTTTAAGGATAAAAAGAAGTGGATTTGCAATCTCAGAAGTGGTGATATGCTTTATACAAAAAGGGATTTACTGTCTGTTGCTACGTTATCGGGAAGTAAGGATGTCTTGAAATTTTCAAAGAGTTGTATGGAGAGAATAGAACGATTAAAGAAAAAGGGGTATTCTCCTTATAAAGCTAAAGTCAGATTTATCGTTGCGTGGAAAGGCAAAGACGATGAAGAAGAATCTGCGGTAATTCTACCCGATATTTATTTTCGTAAGAAGAATTGATGCAGAATTAAGGAAAGATGATTTAATATGGACAGACTATTTAATGCCTACTGAATAAATAAAAAACAGCAAAACTACTGACATTTCAGGCTATTTATGACATAATAAGTGCAAGGGAAAATGCTGAAAACGTCAAAAAACCTTGCACTTTTGTTTTTATAGGAGATAGAAATATGTATAAATTTAAAAGTAGGCAAATCAGTTTTACAGATTTTAATACACCTATCGGAATGAAACTTAATCCTGATAATCGTTGGGTAAAGAAAGCCGAAATGATTCCATGGGATGAAATAGAGCAGCGTTATGCAAAGCTTTTCACTAATCGAAAGGGAAATGTTGCAAAACCACTTCGTCTCGCACTCGGAGCGTGTATTATACAAGCCGAATACGGTTTTTCCGATGAAGAAGTTGCATTGCAAATTCAGGAAACAGCATATCTTCAATTTGTGACAAGGTTGCAGGAAACAACTTGCCACTGCCTTGCCATGTCCGTTTTGCTACTGAATCTCCGAAAAATCACTAAGGTTCTTTTTACAAAAATTTTAATAATGTTTCAAAACATGCTGAAAATTTACAGTATTTCAAAAATGGCATTTATTCAGTAGATATTAATTACGGAACATTATCTTTATCGACTCAATTGTATATCGAGTTATATATTAATTTATATTTAGCGGATGTTAATCTTTTTTAATCTTTCTCGGTACACCTTCCATTTAGGACAAACCAACGCTAATTCTTCATAAAACTTACTTGAGTGATTTGCCTGCAAAAAGTGTGTAAACTCGTGTAATACAACATATTCAACACATTCAATCGGAGCAAACATAAGTGCAGTGTTAAAGGTCAGAATGCCTTTTGTCGGATTGCAGCTTCCCCACATGGATACCATTCTGCGGAATTTTATCGCAAAATGCTTTACTCCACGCTTTTCAAAATATGGGTATACCTCTTTACAAAGCTTGGTTATAACAAAACGGATTTCATCTTCGGTAAAGTATTGTTTCAGAGGTGCTTTTGATGCAGTCTTATACTTTTCCAAAGCATTTAATATGAATTTTGACTTTGATATCAAAAACTCTTCAATAACCTTTTGAGAAACCTGCTTATTTGCCGAAACATAGATTGTCCCGTCAGATTTTATACGAAGATTTATGTTCTTGACTTTTTTACGCTGTAAATCATATTGAATTATATTTCCGCTTAGCCACAATTCTTTAATCATAATATATCCCTTTTAGTATCTTACGAATTTTTGTAGTTCAATAAGGCGCAGAGCGCCGTTATTCAACGTTTTCGGTGGGAAAAAGGTA
>CAMCUJ010000096.1 GCA_945878965.1 uncultured Clostridia bacterium | reverse complement strand
TGCCGTTTGTAGCCTCTTTCCAAATCGGAACATAAACCTTAGAATCTCTTACAACGCAGCCTGCCTTTGAATGATATCTCATAATCTCTGTACACTTCGTACAAGCGATACAGCACTTATTTCTAACCATTCCGCCGTTTTCGATTATATCCTTTGCAAAGTCAGGGTAAGCAAATGCTTGTCTGCCCATACCCGCAATAGTCATCCAGCCGTTCTCAACACAAGCCGCAGCAAGGTTTGCGCCGTATTCTCTGAACCAGCTGAAGCCTGTTCCCATTATAACCATATTAGGAACCTCTGCCTGCATTTCCTTTATAATATTAAGCATTCTTGCTGCAGACTCAACCTGATGCTCGTTAGCTCGGTAAGGACCTATATCGCAAGGACGTCCAACGTGCGGATTATAATACGGGTTACCTGTGCTGATGTCAACAAGCTTCACACCCTTCTCATACAATATCTTTATAAGCTTCTTAGGCTCTGTAAGGTCAGGCTTTCCGTCCTTGTCAGTTCCCCAACCGTATGGATACGGGATAGCGTCATAAGCATTCATTCTTACTGCTATATCTATGTCTACCGCAGCCTTTACCTTGTCTATTATGTTAAGTAAAAATCTTGTTCTGTTCTCAAAGCTGCCGCCGTATTTGCCCTCTCTTGTATGAGCAGATAAAAGCTCAGAATTTAAGTATCTGTGACAGGCCTTTATATCAACTGCATCAAATCCTGCCTCTTTTGCAAACTTTGCAGCCTCCACATACTTATCTTCAAGTGCCTCAAGCTCTTCATCTGTTATAACTCTTCTTATCGGCTTTGTATATGGGTCAATGTAAGGATTCTCCTCTGTTGCCATAATAGCCGGTGACTTATCATAGTCCGGATTGCTGTATCTTCCCGAATGTGTAAGCTGTATAACTGTGTAAGGCTCAAAATCCTCACCCATAGACTCTTTAGCTGCCTTCTTAGTTTCAGCTACAAGTTCCTTAAACTTATCTATATTTCCCTCATTCATAGAAATCTGAAGCGGATTTGCTCTGCCTTCCTTAACAACGGCACACGCTTCCATCCATAAAAGTCCGGCGCCGCCTGCACCAAATCTCTTATATCTTCTGAATGTCAAGTCGCTTGGCGCACCGTCAGGTGTTCCGTCACAGCCCTCCATAGGATGAATTCCAAGTGAATTTGGAACAACCTTATCACCTATCTTTACAGGCTTTTTAAGTACCTCTAAGTTATCGGATAAAGGAAGATTAACTCCCGCCTTCTCTATATCAGCTTTTAAATCCTCAATAGTTTTATAATCAAATTTTCTCTGCTCCATTTAATTATTACTCTCCTTAAAATTTTATTTATCGTTGTTTTTAGCCGTAGAAAACAATTCTGTATAATCCCTCAAAAATATGTTTTATTTCGAGCAGATATAGAATCCGACTCTACAGCCTTAATAACCTTTCCAGAAATCGCATTTATACGCCCTAACACTCAATTACGCATTAAATGAAATAACCTTCTTTTCATCAGCAGACATTCTCGCTCTTATGCAGGCTTCTGTAACATAGAAAGTATCCTCCGCCTTTACTATATCACCATTATTTCCAAGAACCGCCTTTACAACCTCATCAAACGGATTTACTCTTTCTTCAAGAGGAAGAGTCTGTTCGCCGTTTTCATTTATAAGATAAACCTGTCCGCCTCTTACCTCCAAAACACCTGTAGAGCCTACAACTCTTACTCTGTCATCGTCATGGCTCGGTGCCTCAGCCGGTCTTAAAAAGTCTATGCTTGCAGTAGCCGCAACCTCATCCTCCATTCTGAAATTACAGGTTGCAGAAACCTCAAGGTCATTATGACCCTTATTAGCCTTGCTGCTGTGAACCGCAAAGACTTCCTCAAACTTCTTTCCGGAAAGCCAATAAAGCCAGTCAATCGCATGACTTCCTACCCAAAGGATAGTTCCTCCGTAAAGCTTTCTATCAAGATACATTCCATCTCTTTTTCCAAGTCTGTAAGACTTCTGAGCGTTCATAAGTCTTATATCTCCAACCGCTCCGGCATCTATTGCCTTTTTTGCCGCAGCAAACCACGGTGTGTATCGTATAGCCATCATTGAAGCGAAAACAACTCCGTCTGCCGCATAATACGCCTCTTTAAGCTTTTCAAGCTCATCAAGCTCTGTCGCCACAGGCTTTTCCGAAAATACGTGTATGTTTCTCTTTAGACATTCTATATTAACCTGTGCATTATATCCGCAGTACGGATTTACAACCGCTATATCAGGCTTTTCAGTATCAAGCATTTCTATGTAATCTTCATATTTCTTTACATCGGGATTGGAACTTTGCGAACCCTTAAAAACCTTCTCACAACCCGCTTTTTCAGGTCCGTCGGAAACTGCCGAAATATAAAAATCCTTGTTATATTCAGCCGCCTTTGTTACATAACCACTGTGACCTGTCATTCCTATAATACAAACCTTAAGTGCCATTTTATTAATCTCTCCTCGCTTATTCCTTAAAGCTCCTTCGGAAGCTTTCCGCTTTCAAAGCATTTTCTGATTGTTTCCTCAAGACCCTTAACTATAAGACCGTCCTTTTCACCCTTCATCTTGATAATCTCTGTTTCAGAATCAGAGAAAGTCTTGATATCATCAAAATGCTTGCCAAGCATTTCTATAGCTGTTACATGAGGAAGTGTAGTTTCAAGAGTACATGTAATCTTATCCTCGTTCTTTGTAAGCGTATCAAGAACCTTATAAATCTTAGATTTATGGTCACCTGCTTTTCCGTATACCTTTTCAGTTCCGTCATTGAAATATCCAACCATATTATCTGTATCCATACTATACTTTACAACACCGTTCTCAAATTCAAACTCAAAGCTTGGGTTTATAACACTTTCAATAGGATGAGCCGCACAGTAAACTACAGGAACACCGCATTCCGTTTCAAAACGTGCAACAATTGCGTCAAATGTTTCAATATCGTTGGCTCTGTATAATTCAGCCTCACAAGATGTAGGAAATTCCGCTTTACTTATTTCACTTCCAAGTACAAAGAACATATTATGGAGCGTATGTGCTGCCGCATTGTTTGCAATGCTGTCCATTATGTATTTGCCGTCAGGACTGAATTTCTTTCCTGCCCAGCCTCTTGCCTTAAAATACTCAAGAGGACGTGGGAAGAATGTTATACTCTTAAACAATTTAGGCTTGCCCCATACTCCGTCAATTATATCCTTTTTAAGTGCAAGAATAGAATCCGCAAAGGATAACTGAAAACCTATTGCTACAAACTTTCCGGCTTTATTCTTCGCATCTATCATTTCCTTTACATCATCAACACAGCCCGCTGTCGGCTTCTCACACAAAACATTACTGCCGTTTGCAAGTGCTGTTTTCACCTGTTCTTTGTGAAAATGTATAGGCGAACTGATTATACATAAATCCGCTGAATTATCTTTATAGAATTCATCCATATCAGCAAAAAAAGGTACATTTCTTTCCTTTAAATAATCAAGGCTCTTAGATGGCTTTGGAAACGGCTCAACCGCTCCGACAATCTTAAAGTCATAGTCGCCGCACGTTTCAACCAATGCGTCAACGTAAACATGACCATAGCCTCCGACTCCTACCAAAAGTATAGAAACAGAATTACTCATATCTAACCACTTCCTTAACTTTTTATTGTTTCATAATCATATCTATTATATTATAACACTTTTCCATATTAAAAGTCTATACTTTTTTGATTTTTTTATTAATTTTTATCAATCAAAGCTTCATAATACAGATTATCATATATTAAAAAATTCCGATATATCCATAATTTTAGAATCATTCTCAATAAAGCTTTCAATGAGTACAGATGAAAATGTTGACAAAATCGAAATTTTATCTGTAGCTTCATAATCAGGTTTTTCCATAAGCTTAATATCAAGCTCAGATTCTTGTATAAATTCGGGAATTGAAATGAACACCTTAAGAACATCACCGTCTAAAAAGTATGAAACATCACCGTCCATTAATTTTGCAAGAGCCTTACCGATATTAATAGTCTGCTCGAAATCATAATCGCTTGAGTACATCTCAAACGCTTTATTTATATCAGTAACCTTGTCCTTAATTCTGAATGAAAATTTATTCCATATGTTAATGCTAACCTTATTACTTTCCGGATTTCTTTTAACTTCAACATTAATAATCTTTTTCTTCTTCTCAATATTCATTGCAAGGAGGGATACAATATTCAAAAATATAAATCTTAAAACGGAATAATCACTTAAAACACGAATATCTTTTTCATTGTCCGAATTAAATTTCATTTTAACGTTTGCCGCATCTCCGACAACCGAATTAATCTTTTCACATAAGCTTTTTATACTGTCATAAATTTTGATACTATGTACACATTCCTTAAAATCAAATTCCTTTAGCTGCTCAATAGTTTTGGCTTTTTCTATTTCACTTATGATATTCATATAAATCAGTCTTGCAATATAAATTCTTTTCTGATTGGCATCTGATAAAAAAGCTATATCACTCGTACTGATCTCATTCAATCTTCTGAATCCTATTAATGCATAATTGTTGATATGCTTAAGTATATTCATATCCTTAATAAGCTTATCACTGTTAAGCATATCAGATTCATTAATTAAATTATCTTCTTTTGACATATAGTTTCACCTCACTCTTTATGCTTTAAGTATACTATCAGGCTTAAAAATTGTCAATATTTAATTTACACCATTTCATATATAAAAAATTCACCCAAAGTAATATATATCCGCATATATTAACACGAAAGGCGGATATAAAATCCGCCCCTTAAAAAGTTATTATTCACCATTATTTCTATATTCATTATGCACTTTAGTAAGATAGTCCCATGTGGACTTATCAACATTTCCTGTAACATTTCCCGATGTTGTACTTTGAAACTCCCTCACAGCATTCTGAGTCGGCAAATCATATATTCCGCTTACTTTAACCTCCGGAATATTTTCAAATACATCAGATAAAGCATTTAGCATTATCTGTATAACATAAACAACATCGCTTTTATTATTTAAACCAACAACCAAATCCTTGCTCGGATAAATATAAACCGGCAGCGGTTCTCTGTTTAAAAGTACAATTCTTTCATTTTCTTCATGAAGTGCATTCCAGGTATCAAGATCAATTACTCCGGTAACCGGCAAACCATACGCCTGCTGAAATTCAATAACCGCCTGCGTAGTTTCGGGACCGTATATGCCATCGGGAAATACTCTTGGTATGCCGCCTGTTTCATCCGCTATACGTCTTAAATATCGCTGTATCTCCATAACATTGCTTGCATGTTTGCTTTTGGATGTTTGATTACTTCCATTCATTTATTATCACTCCCCTAAAGTATAACCGGGATTCTGACCCTCGGATTTTGTGTCGCCTTCTCTTAAATCCAAATAAACCTCTGCAATTCTGTTCCATGTATTGCCTCCGACAAAGCCCGTACCGCCGCCTTCAAGTCCGAATTCACGTTTAAACGCATTTATTGCACTTTGAGTTTCATCACCGTAATAGCCGGTAACCGAAACCTTAGGGATAGACGGATAAAAATCCGCTATATACGAAAGATATGTCTGAAGTGCTCTGACAGCTTCGCTCCTTGTTCCGTATCTTACAGGCTCTCCGGGATAAAGCAATACGCCCAGTCCCTCCAAATATCCGCCTGTATTATCTATTATTCCTATATAAACCTCCTCAAGCTTATTCCACGTTTCCTCATCAACTATCCCTGTTACAGGCAAACCGTATTCCTGCTGAAAACTTCTTATGCTATTTTCAAGCTCGGCATCGAATCCACTGCCATACGGCACAGACGGAATTTTAGGATTAAAGCTTGCTACGGTATTAATATAGTATCTGATTACATTTATTTCATAACTAACATCACCAGGTCTGAATTCCTCACCAAACTGTCTTGCAATTTCAGAAAGTGCAAGACCTTCGGAATCAAGCTCTGCAAGATGCTTTACAGATGAATATATATATAGGATT
>CAMCUJ010000095.1 GCA_945878965.1 uncultured Clostridia bacterium | reverse complement strand
CCGCCTTTGTCGCATATTTTTCAACTAAGGCAAAGTCGTGAGAAACAAGCAGAACTGCTATATGATGCTCGCAGCGAAGGTCTGCAACAAGCTTATAAAACAAATCCATTCCACGCTGATCAACTCCCGAAATAGGCTCATCCAAAATAAGCAAATCCGGAACGGGATTAAGTGCAAATGCAAGCATAATTCTCTGCATTTCACCGCCGGAAAGCTCTCCGAGCTTTCTGTCAATAAGATGCGTACACTCTACCTTTTTAAGCATCTCTAAAATGTTTTTGCGTTTTTTTGCTTTATGCCCCAAAAATACAGGGTACGGATTATGATATGAATTCATAAAGTCAAGAACGCTTACGGAAGAGCTTTTATCAAAATAAAAGCTCTGAGGAACATACCCGACATGCGCATGCTCAACTCCGCAGCCGCAATGGTCTACAAATCTGATATCACCGCTATATTTTATTTCATTAAGAATAGCCTTTAAAAGCGTTGTTTTACCGGCACCGTTACAGCCGATTATCGCCATAAACTCACCGCAGTGGACACTTAAGTTTACATCCTTAAGAATAGTCTTTCCGTCTGTTACAACGCTCATATTACTTATTTCAACACCGCATTTTCCACAGCTTTTAATCTGTCTGTTATCCATATAGTTAAAAACACTCATCCTTTCAACAAGGGACTTTGCCCATCTCAAAAACGTTTCGGAAAAAAGATATAATTCCGCCTGTAAAAGCGTGCAAATACGCCGCCCTTGCAGGCGGTGTATTCTGCTTTTAGCTATTTACAAATCTAATTTAAGCTAATTGCCAAGTCCGTTAATCAATGCATTTGCATTATTAATCATTACTGTGTTATAAACAGATTTATAATCTTCATTTCCGGATACCATAGCATTAAGCTCCGCAATTTTTATATTTCCTTCACGGCTTAGCGACATAATTGTAGTGTTATCATACTGAGTTTCTGCGGCAATCAATACTACATTTTCGCTCTTTATTTTGTTAATAATTTCTGCCATTTTAGATGCGGATATTGATTGATTATGGTCGGTCTGAACCGTTTCTGTTATATTAAAATTATATCGCTTTGCCATATAGTCAAATGCCTCGTGAGTTGTTATTATATTTTTTCCTTCAAAGTCTTTCAGTATATTTGTAAGCTCCTCATCGGTCTGCATTAATGACTCAATATATTTTTCTGAATTTTCCTTATACTTTTCTGCATTCTTAGGGTCAAGCTCCGTAAGCTTGCTTGTTATATTTTTAACCTCAATAACCGCGTTTTCGGGTGAAAGCCATACGTGAGAGTTATATTCCAAGTCCTCATCATGGTTGTGAAGCTCACCTTCGATATGCTCGTGTTTATGCTCATGCTCGTGTGATTTGGTTAATAAAAGTTCAATATTTTCGCTTGCCTCTATTACATTAAGACTTGGAAGACGCTTTATAACATCGTCCATAAAGCTTTCCATACCGGCACCGTTTATAACAAAAACATCAGCCTTTTCAAGCGTTTTCATATCCTCGGGAAGCAGCTGATAATCATGAAGACAGCCGGTATTTACTTCTGTCATATTCTTAACCTCCACACCATCAATTCCATCAGTTATATTCTTTGTAAATACATACATAGGATAAAATGATGTTACAATGCTGAAGGCTTCGGTTTTATCATTTCCGGAGTTTATATTTTCGGGATTTACAGTATTACATCCTGTAAGACACAGCATAACTCCAAGCAGCAAGAATAATATCTTTTTCATATTCATAGATATAGAACCTCCGTATATAATCTCTTATTAATAAAACTCCTTTGTTTATAATACTATGCTTTTGTTTTCTTGTCAAGTTTTATTATTTTAATTTTGCTCCACCTGTCGACGGTAAATAATTCATTGATTATCAGTATTTTATGAGAGAAATTTTATATTTAAAATGAATTTACAAACTTAAAATTAAATGATATACTAATATATAAAGTTTAAAATCTTAAGGACTGATTAATTATGAATAATATCAATTTAGAAAAAGCTTTAATGCTCAGAAAGAATCTTCACAGAAATGCCGAAGCTTCAGGAAATGAGGTTAAAACCAAAAAAATTCTTATGAATTTTCTTGATCAAAATACAGACCTTGAAATAATTGATATGGGAAAATGGTTCTATGCGGTTAAAAACGGAACGAAAAGCGGAAATGTTATTGCATTCAGAGCGGATATGGACGCTGTTTTAATTGACGAAACTATTGATATCGAATATTCATCAACCACAAAAAATGTTTCGCATAAATGCGGTCACGATGGACATTGCGCTGTTCTCTGCGCCCTTGCGCTCGAGCTTAACAAAATTAATATGTGCAATACAATATATTTTATATTTCAGCACAGCGAAGAAACCGGAGCGGGTGCTAAAGAATGCTGTGAAGGCTTAAAACGCATTAAAATTGATGAAATATACGGTTTTCATAATATTCCGTCATTTAAAACAGGCGAAATATTGATTAAAACCGATACTTTTGCGTATTCATCCTGCGGAGTTAAAATTTCATTAATCGGTGAGCCGACTCATGCGGCATATCCCGATAATTCCAAGAACCCATGCTTTGCATTTACAAGAATGATAAACCGCTTTGACGAGCTTACGGAAAACCTTTCGGGCAAGGCTTATGTAACTGTAATTTGTTTAAATTCGGGAAAACCGACATTCGGAACCGCCGCAGGCGACGGAGTTCTTATGCTTACCGTTCGGGCGGAGCTTGAAAAGGAGCTTAATCTGATTATTGAACGTCTTAAAAGCATTGCTTATGATTCATCTGAAAATATGAAATGCAATATAGATTTATGTGATGAATTTCCCGAAACCTATAACGATTATGAAACCGTTTTAAAGGTTAAGAGTATCTGTCAAGGCAATGCCTTAAGCTTTACCGAGCTTGAAGCTCCAATGCGGTGGTCGGAGGATTTCGGACATTATTTAAAGAATATAAAGGGAGCATACATAGGTATTGGAAGCGGAGAAAATCATGCGGAGCTTCATACAGAAAATTATGATTTTCCCGACGAAATAATACCTTATGCGGTTAAGCTGTTTAAGCTTATTTCAGAATATTAGCTTTAATCTGCTTATTCTGATAAGTATTTGTATTGTCTGTATAAGATTCCGTAAGACGTTCTTTAACAACAGTTGCCAAGGTTACAGCGTAGACTGCCTTTGCACCATTGTTTAAAAGAACCCGTGAGCATTCACGGATTGTACTTCCTGTTGTATATACATCATCTGCAAGAAGTATGGTTTTATCCTTAACATTCTTATGCTTAAGCAGTTTTATATTATTATGCAGATTTTTAACACGCTCTGTATATGTAAGTCCTCGCTGATGACCTGCCATGGAAAGCTTTTTAAGACAAGGCAGATATTTAACATTCATACGCTTTGCAATTCTTTTTGCAATAAGCTCTGAATGGTCAAAATCGGTTTTGGATTTTCTTCTCTTTTTAGTCGGCGGAGCGGATGTTACAATATCAAAGCTGATATCGGAAAATTCAGCAGTAATTTTCTCAAGCATTATATCTGAATAATAATTTGCATAATGTTTTTTGCCGCTTAGCTTATATCTTAAGACCGAAGCTTTAACTATATCCTTATAGATAAAAACAGAAATTATTTTTGTGGTATAAATATCCATAGCACCGTTGCCGCAGGCTTTGCAAAGTCCGTAGCTGTTAAGCTTTAATGACGGCTTGCCGCATTTTGTGCAGCAGGTATAATCACTGCAATACGGAATTTTATTTTCGCAGCTTTCACAGTAAGGATAATGTCCGCCGTTTATGTGATTATTTGAATTATGCGGCTCGATAAGCTTACCGCAGAATACACATCTTGGCGGAAATATTATATTCAGAATAAAGTTTATGACAGCTTTTATAAAACGCATATAATATTCCTCCGTAATAATATAAATTCTCAATAAATAAAGGGTTGAATAAGTTATGAAAAACTATAAAATAATTATACAATATGACGGCACAAAATACAAGGGCTGGCAGCGACTAAAAAACTCAGACTTAACAATACAGGGAAAAATAGAAGCCGTTCTTTCAAAAATGGTTGAACATAAGGTGGAAATACACGGCTCGGGAAGAACGGATGCCGGAGTTCATGCACTTTCACAAACGGCAAGCTTCAAAATAGAAACTCCTAAAACCGAAAAACAAATTATGGACTATTTAAATCGCTACTTGCCTGATGATATAGGGATAATTTCGGTTAAAGAGGCAGATGAACGCTTTCACGCACGGCTTAATGTTAAGTCTAAAACATATCAATACAGAATTTGGAACAGTGAACTGCCCTGTATTTTTGAACGCAAATATACCACTCAGATTACCTCAACTCTTGATATTGAAAGAATGAAAAAAGCGGCAGAATATCTTATAGGTACGCACGATTTCAAGGCGTTTTGCTCAAATAAAAAGCTTAAAAAATCATCAGTCCGCACAATTGATTTTATAGATATTAAAAGGGTAGAAAATGAGGTTTTGATAACAATTCAGGGAAACGGTTTTCTTCACAATATGGTCAGAATAATCTGCGGAACTTTAGTTGAAATCGGACTTTATAAACGTGAAACAGACAGTATTCCTGAAATTTTAAATTTCAAAATTCGTGAAAATGCCGGCGAAACACTTCCGGCAAAGGGTTTAACCTTGCTTAATGTTGAATACTGATATATGTTAAAATAGGTAGTGCTTTGTAACATTTAAAGCTGTACGCTTTTTAAGGTAGTAGGGGCGAACTGTGTTCGCCCGTGCGAATCAAGCAATGTCAAGTTTTAGTTGTTGCAAGATAGTAGAGGACGGCGTCCTCGACGTCCCGTATGGCAGAAGCTGCAAATATATGTGTCAAATATGTAGGAGCGGATTCCATATCCGCCCGTGTGAATGATATTTCTTTTATTAGTCACTTTCACCTAATTTAAATTCCCTCAAGATTAAATTTAGGAATAAAGCTTTCCTTTGCGGTTTCTCCGTCCTGAATAAAACCGTTTTCAACTCCGAGTGATACCGCAAACTCAACCGCTTCGTCATATTCCGCTTTGGAAATGGTTTTGTTCAGTTCGGGAAACTTATTATGCTTTTTTATAGGCGTGTATTGATTCATTATGCTTATATAAATTTTATCTCCAAACATTGTGTACAGATAACTTATAACCTTTTTTGAATTTTCAATATTTTCCGGAAGCAACAAATGCCTTACGATAACTCCCTTTTTCATAATTCCGTTTTCATCAAAAATATTTTCTCCTCCGGTTTGTCTGAGCATCTCAGAAACCGCAAGACTTGCAGTTTTAAAATAATTATCGGCGTTTGAATATTTAATTGCAAGTGAATTGTCAAAATACTTAAAATCGGGAAGATAAATATCAACAAGTCCTTCAAGCAGCTTTAAGGTTTCAACCTTTTCATAGCCGCTGCAGTTGTAAACAATCGGAATTTTAAGTCCGTTATTTTTAGCAATTTTCAGAGCGTCTTTAATTTGAAGTGTATAGTGAGTCGGCGTTACAAGATTTATATTATTTGCACCTTGGTTTTGAAGCTCCGAAAAGATTTCGGCAAGCCTTTCAACGCTCACTTCTTTTCCGAATCCCTCGGTTGAAATATCGTAATTCTGACAGAATACGCATTTCATAGAGCAGCCGGAAAAGAAAACGGTTCCCGAACCGGACTCTCCCGATATGCACGGCTCCTCCCAAAAATGAAGTGCCGCTCTTGCAATATAAATCTTATCGTCTGCAAGACAGTAGCCTCGTTTTCCGCCGAGCCTGTTCGCTCCGCATTCACGGGGACATAATTTGCAATTTTTAAGAAGTTCGTAGTTCATAATTTTTGTCCTTGACTTTTTTATGAGATTTTCTAATTGAAAATTTATCGGCAGTGATTATTTTTTAATAAGATTATAGCCGTTAATTATAAAAGCTGTAATCTCTTTGGATTTAACACGCATATTAAGCTTTTTTATAATGTCAATTATCATATTCTCCGTACAAATCGGTACATAT
>CAMCUJ010000094.1 GCA_945878965.1 uncultured Clostridia bacterium | reverse complement strand
AATTATATATTTATTATATTTTTACCGGCATCCTTGCCGAATTTTTTACTAAGCTAAGATTAATAATTCCGGCGCCTTGAAATTATTTCATCTTTAACTACTTACACAAATATATTCGTTACGTTTTCATAAAACTTTAGCACTTTTTTAAATTTTTTTTAACATAACAGCTTTATAAGACACATCACCTTGCCCTGAAACGTAATATTTTATATGTCAAGAGAGAATTTCATTTTCAAACCGACAGTAAATTCACCGAATTGACAATTCTAATATAATTATATATAATTATATCGTTGACGGGTACTCCGCCGGAAAGGAGGTACGGATGTACATATGCTAATTAATTTCATGTTTTCATTAATTGCATCTGTCATGGCAAATATAATAAGTTATTATATCTGCAAGTGGTTAGACAGATATGGTCGACAATAGCCCCGAAAAAAGCAAAACCCCGGAGGATCAGTCCGGGGTTTTGTTGTGCAGATTTACATATGCACATTTCATGTTTTCATATTATCTATATTTATTATATCACTTAATATTTTATGTGTCAAGAGCGAAATTTTTATTTATTAGACAGCATTACAAAATTGACAATTCATAAATAATTATGTATAATTATATTGTTGCCGGAACCTCCGCACAGAGGGAGGTGAAACGAATGCCTGCATTAGAATACATAGAATCTGTAGTTTTGTCTATCGTGGCAGGAATAGCAGTTCACTACATCTGCAAGTGGTTAGATAGACACTGGTTCGGCAACTAACCCAAAATAAAACCCCAAGAGTGACGTTCTTGGGGTTTTGCTGTGTAAAACAAATGTCTACACAATACATAGAATCTTTATCTATATTTATTATATCACTTAATATTTTATGTGTCAAGAGCGAAATTTTTATTTATTAGACAGCATTACAAAATTGACAATTCATAAATAATTATGTATAATTATATTGTTGCCGGAACCTCCGCACAGAGGGAGGTGTTTTATACTTATGCTTAACTTATTACTTTCATTCATAATATCTATCATAGCAAATATAATTAGTTATTACATTTGCAAGCGGCTGAATAGATAATAATTTTCGGCAGTCAGCACAAATAAACCCCAAGAGTTGCCGCTCTTGGGGTTTTTAGTGCTTTTCATACTTATGCACTTAATACTTTCATCTATCTATACTTATTATATCACTTAATATTTTATGTGTCAAGAGCGAAATTCATTTTCAAACCGACAGTAAATTCACGGAATTGACATTTCTCAGATCATTATGTATAATTATATTGTTGCCGAGGTTCCTCCGCCACAAGAGAGGAGGTGAGGAAAAGTCATGTTACTTAATTTAGTAATCTCGTTTATAGTATCTGTTGCGGCAAATATAGTAAGCTATTATATTTGCAAATGGCTGAACAGATAATAATCGGCAGCATCAGCCTTGCAAAAGCAAAACCCCGGAGGTGCAACTCCGGGGTTTTGTTGTGCGAAAAAATCATGCACATTTAGCAATCTCGTTACTATCTATATTTATTATATCACTTAATATTTTATGTGTCAAGATCGAATTTTTATTTTTAAACCGAATCCCGCTCCGCTTCCTTATCCGTTAAGCCTGTTGCTGTTATCCGACAGACACTGCTTGATTTGCCGACTCGGTGTCGGCAGGTGAAAGCCGATGCCTCTCACTGCCAAGTAATAAAGCCATAGCTGTCTAAAATGCAGAAATATTTCATCAGTCTTTCATATAAAGGCATTGCCGCCTCACCGAATTTCCGTTCAACATCCTCACCTAAATCTATAATACTTTTACTTCCGTCAATTAATTGCCAGACAAAACTGCCGGTTTCATCAAGATGTACGTAACTGATTTCAGGCTTTTTAAAAAATTTCTGAGCAATTCGATTGAAAATGCCCCTGTTTTCAACCTCAAGAGTTACAAGTCCCTTATCATCAGCATACCAATTAATTCCCGATATACGGCAAGGCTTACGATCTAAATAATTTTCCGAAGTAATATTTTTCTTTTTCATCATAGCTTATTATTTCGCTTCTTCCATAGTGAAAATTTAAATACAGTTAAAATAATTATTGCAAACAGAATTAAACCGCCTATATTTAAAACAGCTGCCGGAATACCAAGCCTTGCCGAAAGGTCTATTGCCGAATCAACACCGAACACGGCAAGCAATGCAAGTACAATTCCCACAAGTCCTTCTCCGGCAATCATACCCGAACAAAATAGAATACCATCATTTATAATAGCCTTCTTTTCTTCTTCACTGCGTTTAAGTTTATCAAGAGTAAGGCGAATAAGACCGCCGACCATAATACAAGCATTAAGCTGTACAGGAAGATAAACACCTATAGCAAAAGGAAGAACAGGAATCCCTACAATTTCTACACCGACTGCAATAAATACTCCGATGAATACTAACGCCCAAGGCAAACTACCCTCCATAACACCCTCAATTATAAGCTTCATCAGTGTTGCCTGAGGTGCACCAAGCTGCTGTGAACCAAATCCCCATGCACTGTCTAAAAGATATAAGGTTCCTCCAATCGCCAAAGCCGCCGCACTTACACCTATAACCTCACCTATCTGCTGTTTCTTCGGAGTTGCGCCAAGAAGATATCCTGTTTTTAAATCCTGCGATGTATCACCCGCAATAGCCGAAACAATACAAATAATTGAACCTATGGCAATAGCACTGCTCATACCCAAAATACCTGTACTGCCGGTAAATTTCAAAATAATTGTTGTAACAAGAAGCGTCGCAATAGCCATACCCGAAACAGGATTGTTACTGCTGCCTACAAGACCTACCATTCGTGAAGAAACAGCCGCAAAGAAAAATCCAAATACAACTGTTATTACAGCACCTAAAAACGAAATCGGAATAACGGGAATAATCCAAATAAGAAGCGTAAGAACCGCAACAGCAATTATCACAGCCTTAATATTAAGTGAATATGATGTACGCTCATCTGACAAACTATCAGAACCTATAATTCCTTTTACGGCACCGCTGAATGTACTTAATATAAGAGGCATAGACTTAATCAAACTGATAATTCCGCCTGCCGCAAGTGCACCGGCACCAATATATCTGATATATGAACCCCATATGGCACTTGCACCGCCCGATGCATACATTTCTCCAACAGTATTTGTTCCCGGATAAAGAATAACATCAGATCCGAAAAGCACAATAAGCGGAATAATTACAAGCCAGCTAAAAATGCCGCCTGCAAACATATACGAAGAAATTCTCGCTCCGCATATATAACCAACACTCATAACAGCCGGATATATCTGTGTACCGATTTCACCGGCAAAGCCTTTTACACTGATAGAAATTTCACCCGCTGCAATTTTAAGACCATCTATTATAAATTTGAATAAAGCGGCAAATCCCATACCTGCAAATACAGTAGAGGCATTTGTGCCGCCTTCCTCGCCGGCTAAAAGAACCTCTGCACAGGCTGTTCCCTCCGGATACGGAAGAACGCCGTGCTCCTTAACAATAAGAGCGTTACGCAAAGGTACCATAAAAAATACGCCAAGCAAACCTCCCAAAAGAGCTATCAGCGTAATTTCAATAATACCCGGCTTGTCCATTTTGCCTTCAGATGCCCATAAAAACAATGCCGGTAATGTAAAAATCGCACCTGCCGCCAAAGACTCACCGGCAGAACCTACAGTCTGAACAATATTGCTTTCAAGTATGGAATTTTTGCGCATAACTATGCGTATAATTCCCATTGCTACAACAGCCGCCGGTATTGACGCTGAAACCGTCATACCAACTCTAAGCCCCAAATAGGCATTCGCTGCTCCGAATACTACCGCAAGAATTATACCCATAACTATTGAAGCTACAGTAATTTCAGGTGTAATCTTTTCTGCCGGCACATACGGTCTGAATTTATTCTGATTTTCCATTTTTACCCCTTTCCAACTCATAAATTTACGAATTTTAATAATTATAGTATACCACAAAAACAGAATGAATTCAACCGGAAAATATTACTTTTGGGAGTTATTTGCATTTTGAATTTCTTCAATAAAAATTCTTCAAATAAAAAAGGAACACAGTATAATCAATATACCATATTCCTTAAAAATCTAACTTATATTAAGATAAGAGCATTCTGTCATTATCAAGCTCTTCTCCCGATGAAATCTTGAATTTCTCAAGAAGATCTGCTGTTGTAAGCTTTTTCTTTTCCTCGCCCTCAACATCAAAAATAATTTTACCGCTATTCATCATTATAAGACGATTGCCTATACGAAGTGCATCACTCATATTATGAGTAATCATTAACGTAGTCAGATTATTTTTTGCTACAATTTTATTAGTCATATCAAGAACCTTGCTTGCAGTTTTCGGGTCAAGTGCTGCTGTATGCTCATCAAGCAACAAAAGCTTAGGTCTTCTTAACGTCGCCATTAAAAGTGTAAGTGCCTGTCTTTGTCCTCCCGAAAGCAATCCTACTTTGGATGTCAAACGATCCTCAAGTCCTAAGTCAAGCTCCTTTAAAAGTTCACGGTATTGTTCACGTTCTTTCTTTGTAACTCCCGATTTAAGAGTTCTTGCAAGACCTCTTCTTCCCGCAATCGCAAGATTTTCATCAATCTGCATATCTGCCGCAGTTCCTGTCATTGGATCCTGAAAAACTCTGCCCAAATATTTAGCTCTTTTATATTCCGGTGATTTTGTTACATCAATTTCATCAATAAGAATCTGACCGCTGTCAACCGGATAAACACCGGCTATCATATTAAGAAGAGTAGATTTTCCGGCTCCGTTTCCGCCGATTACGGTTACAAAGTCGCCCTCATTAAGAGTTAAATTTACACCTGTAAGTGCTTTTTTCTCATTAATAGTTCCTGCGTTAAAGGTTTTATGAACATCAATAATTTTAAGCATTGTTATTACCTCCCTTTGCAGATGTCGGCTTTTTTATATTAATCTTACTTTTCCAATACGGAACACCTAAGAATAAAGCAACAACGATTGCCGAGAATAGCTTCAAATCGTTAGCATTGAGTCCGAGTCTTAGGACAAGAGTTATAACAATGTAATAAATTATACCGCCGAACACCGCTGAAAGCAAACGCAAAGCAAAATTCTTAAATAGTTTACCAAAAGCAACCTCTCCTATTATTACGGCTGCAAGTCCTATAACAATTGCACCTCTTCCCATATTGACATCAGCAAATCCCTGATACTGTGCAAGAAGTGCACCCGAAAATGCAACTATTCCGTTTGAAATAACAAAACCAAAAATTTTTCTGCTGTCGGTATTTATTCCGTTAGCACATGCCATAGCACGGTTAGAACCTGTGGCACGAACAGAATTTCCATATTCCGTTCCAAAGAACCAATATAAAATTCCAATAATCGCAATTGTAATAACCCCAACAACAATTATAGTTTTAGGTATATAACGCAAAGATACGATCAAATCGTAATTCATAACACTAAGAGTTTGATTTGCTTTATTCCCTAAAATACGAAGATTTATAGAATAAAGTCCAAGCTGAGTAAGTATACCTGCCAAAATAGCCGGAATACCAAACATAGTATTAAACACACCTGTAAAGAAACCTGCTATGCAACCCGCAATAAATGCAACAAGCATCGCAAGATAAATATTCATACCTCCGACCGTACACATCACAAGCACCGCACCGCCCGTACATAAAGAACCGTCAACGGTAAGATCGGCTAAATCAAGAATACGATATGTAATATATACGCCTATCGCCATTATACCCCATATAATTCCTTGTGCAATCGCACCGGGTAAAGATGATAAAAAAGCAAACACAATATTGACCTCCTTAAATATTTTTAATTTCATTATATTAAGAAACTTTATTAATCAAGGATAACACCTTGTAAATTGATTTTCCGCAATAATATAATCTAATACCAAAAAGCAGATAAATCTCTCTGCATATGAGAAAAACATATTACTTTTAGTTATATCTGTAAATATTTTATATTCCTATTGTTATCATTGCAAAGGCGACAGATTTAATAATCTGCCGCCATCTTAAACTA
>CAMCUJ010000093.1 GCA_945878965.1 uncultured Clostridia bacterium | reverse complement strand
ACCTTTTTCCCACCGAAAACGTTGAATAACGGCGCTCTGCGCCTTATTGAATTAATCCACTGACTTAGCTCAAAAGAAGCGTTCTCTTTGAGGATACGTTCTATAAAGCAAAGCTCACGCCTGACGTGATATAAAAATCCGAATATAACAAGCGTAAATCCTTTAGGAACGCTTGGGGGCGTCGGGGGATTCCCCCGACCGTCGTTTTCGGTTCCTTTTGGACGAGCAAAAGGAACAAATATAATTATACATAATTCAGCTTAAAATGTCAAAGGTACTATTTGTAATTTATTTTTCTTTTTTCCCCGACAGTTTTTATTTTTATATCAAAAAAACATATTAATATAGTTGTATTTTTCAAAAATATTTAGTATAATTAAAATATGATATTATGCTTATACGGAATTTCAACTTGATAATTCAGTACAAGCTTTAATTCAAAAGTGAAATTAATTAAGACTAAAACATAAGGAGGAAAAACAATGGGTTTGCTTACATTCAAGGGTGGAATTCATCCAAATGATATGAAGCATTTGACTTGTGAAAAGCCAATCAAAGAGCTTGCCGCTCCGGACATTCTGACATTTCCGCTGTCCCAGCACATAGGAGCTCCGGCAGTTCCGTGCGTTAAGGTCGGAGATATGGTTAATATGGGTCAGAAAATAGCAGAAGCCCCTGCGGCTTTTTCGGCGAACATTCACTCATCTGTTTCGGGAAAGGTTATAGCAATTGAGCCAAGACTTCATCCAAACGGAACAGAGGTCCAGTCAATCATAATTGAAAATGACAGACAGGACACCATAGAGCCGTCACTTAAGTCAAATAAGGACTACAAAAAGCTTAGTTCTAAGGAAATAGTCGATATAATCAAGGAAGCCGGTATAGTGGGTATGGGCGGAGCAACATTCCCGACTCATATAAAGCTTTCGCCGCCGGAGGATAAAAAAATTGACTATGTAATAATAAACGGTGCGGAATGTGAGCCGTATCTTACATCCGACCACAGGGCAATGCTTGAAAATCCTGAGGATATAATTTTGGGACTTAAAATTATAATGCACATATTCAAGCTTTCGGAGGGCTACATTGCAATCGAATCAAATAAGCCTGACGCAATAGCCAAAATGACCGAGTATGCGGAAAAAGAAACGGAAGTTAAAATTCACGTTAAAGCTCTTAAAACAAAGTATCCGCAAGGCTCGGAAAAACAGCTTATATCAGCAATTGCAAAAAGGCAGGTACCGCCGGGAAAGCTTCCGCTCGACGTCGGCACAGTTGTAAACAACATAGACACCTGTGCATCAATCGCAAGAGCGGTAAGTGCCGGAATGCCTCTTATAAAAAGAATAGTTACCGTTTCAGGCGACTCCGTAAGAGAGCCGAGCAACTTTTCCGTAAGAATAGGAACACCATTCTCATATCTGTTTGAAAATTCGGGCGGATTTGCAATTGAACCGCGTAAGGTTATAATGGGCGGTCCTATGATGGGAACAGCAGTTTCAAGCCTTGATGTTCCGGTTATAAAGGGAACCTCGGGAATTCTTGCATTCAGTGAAAAAATGATAGGCAAGCCCCGCAATGAAACCTGCTTAAGATGCGGAAAGTGCGTGCTTGCCTGTCCTATGAACCTTATGCCGAACGCTTTAAATATGGCGTGTAAGGCTGAGGACTTTGAAAGGCTTGAAAAGCTTCATATTATGGACTGTATGGAGTGCGGCTCGTGCTCGTACCTATGTCCGGCAAAGCAGCACCCTGTTCAGAGCATCAGAATTGCAAAGCAGAAAATGCGCGCTATGAAAAAATAGCTCACCTCTACATTTTAATAAGGCTCATATTTTTATATAACATAAGAAGAAATGAGTCGGAAAGGTAAAAAAGGCAATATGACTAACTTAAATCATAAATTAATCGTATCACATTCACCCCATATAAAGGGTATGGACACGGTGCAGCTTACCATGCTTGACGTTATAATCGCACTTCTTCCGCCTCTTTTGGCAGGAGTATGGATTATGGGCTTCAGAGCGTCAATATTAACCCTTGTCTGCGTACTGTCCTGTGTATTCTTTGAATGGGGCTGGCAAAAGCTTTTAAAGAAGCCAAGCACAATTTCAGACCTCAGTGCGGTTGTTACAGGTCTGCTTCTTGCACTTAATCTTCCTGTAACTCTGCCATTCTGGATGGCAATTATCGGTTCATTCTTTGCTATAATCATAGTAAAGCAGTTTTTCGGAGGTATCGGACATAACTTTATGAATCCGGCTCTTGCAGCTCGTGCATTCCTTCTTACGTCCTGGGCACTTCCTATGACAACATGGATTGAGCCGTTTCAGAAAATCAATATGTTTAATAATGCTGATGTAGTAAGCCACGCAACGCCGCTTGCACTTATAAAGGCAGGTGAAGCTGCGGCAGATACACTTCCGTCATATATGGATTTATTCCTTGGCAACGTCGGAGGCTGCATTGGTGAAACCTCGGCTCTTGCAATATTAATAGGAGCCGCATACCTTGTGTACAGAAGGGTCATAAACCTAAGAACGCCGCTTGCCTACATAATAACTGTTGCAGTATTTACGTGGTGCTTTGGCGGAAACGGATTCGGAAACGGCGATTTCCTTTACCATATACTAAGCGGAGGACTTCTTATTGGTGCATTCTTTATGGCAACCGATTACACAACAACTCCATATACACCGCTCGGACAGATAATATTCGGTATAGGCTGCGGTATACTTACAGCGGTAATAAGACTTTACGGAGGATATCCGGAGGGTGTATCGTACTCAATCCTTCTTATGAATATAGTAACACCGCTTATTGACAAATTCACAGCTCCAAAGCGTTTCGGCGGAAAGGGGGAAGCGGCATAATGATTAACAAGGAAACCATTTCACTTGCTCTTAAGCTGTTTATAATAACAGCGCTTTCGGCACTGATTCTTGCCTTTGTAAACAAAATAACCGCTCCCGTAATTGAGCGTAACAGCATAGAAAGCTTTAATAAATCTCAGGCAGAGGTGCTTCCGGAGGCTGTAAGCTTTACAAAAACCGATTTTTCGGATGTAGCTCTTGATCTTGAGGGCGTAAAAATAGACTCGCTGAGCATAGGTCTCGGAAATGACAATAACTGCATCGGCTATGTTGCATCGACTGTATGCAGCGAGGGCTACGGCGGTGACGTAAAGGTTATGGTGGGACTGACTCCCGACCTTAAAATCCTAAAGGCAAAGATTTTATCGGCATCAGAAACCCCGGGACTCGGTGCAAAGGCAAGCGAACCAAAATTTATCGACCAATATAAAGGCAAATCGGGCATACTTTCAGTAATTAAGGGTACCGCCTCAAATGAAAACGAAATTGCGGCTATCTCAGGCGCAACAATTACATCAAACGCTGTTACAAAGGCGGTTAACGCAACGACCTCACTTCTTCAAAAGAAGATGGAAAACGGCTTTAACGCTAAAGAAATCAGCGAAACAAATGAAATTAAAGATAAAATAATCGAGGAGACCGAAAAACAGATTTCGGAAAATCCCGATACAATGACTAACAATTCAGAAAATAAAGGGGAGGGTAACTAATGAGAGGATTAAAGGTATTTTTAAACGGACTTTTAAAAGAAAATCCATCGCTTGTGCTTCTTCTTGGAATGTGTCCGACCCTTGCGGTAACAACAGGTGTATCAAATGCTATAGGAATGGGACTTTCGGCAACAGCAGTTCTAATCTGCTCAAACTTTGTAATCTCACTTCTTAGAAAATTCATTCCGTCAAAAATTCGTATTGCCGGCTATATAGTAATTATCGCAAGCTTTGTAACGGTTGTACAGATGTTTCTTCAGGCATATGTACCGTCACTTTATGACTCACTCGGCTTATTTATACCGCTTATAGTTGTAAACTGTATAATCTTAGGCAGAGCTGAGGCATTTGCTTCAAAGAACAACATATTCTTATCGGCTCTTGACGGACTTGGAATGGGACTTGGCTTTACGCTTTCTTTAACTCTTATTGCAACAATCCGTGAGATTTTAGGAAACGGTACATGGCTTGGAATTTCATTGTTCGGAGAAGGCTTTCAGCCGGCAAGCATTATGATACTCGCCCCGGGTGCGTTTTTAACGCTCGGCTGTATACTTGCGGTTATAAATTTGATTTCCGCTAAGAGAAACGGAGGTAACAAAAATGCTTAAAGAACTTTTAATTATCAGCTTAAGCGCTATTTTAATAGAGAATTTCGTGCTTGTAAAATTCCTTGGAATATGTCCGTTTCTCGGCGTTTCAAAAAAGGTAAACACCGCTATGGGAATGGGTTTTGCCGTAATATTCGTTATGGCATGTGCATCAGCCTTAACTTGGCTTGTTCAGCAATATATACTCGTTCCGTTTAATATAGAGTATCTTCAGACTATAGCATTCATTCTTGTAATTGCGGTACTTGTGCAATTCGTTGAAATGTTTTTGCAGAAAAATATACCTGTGCTTTATAAGTCGCTCGGAATATATCTTCCGCTTATAACTACAAACTGTGCGGTTCTCGGCGTTGCAATTCTTAATATAACGAAATTCTCCGCCGTTTCGGGAAGCTTTATCAAATCCCTTGTTTACGGAACAATGGCAGGTGTAGGCTTCACTCTTGCAATAGTTTTATTTGCCGGAGTAAGAGAAAGGCTTGAAAGCTCAGATATCCCGAAATTCCTTAAGGGAATGCCTATAACGCTTATTGCGGCGTCACTGCTTTCAATAGCATTTATGGGCTTTTCGGGTCTGAAATTCTAAATTCTAAATTCGAGATAAGAAAGGAGAATTCACAATGGATATATTACTTCCTGTGCTTGCGATAGGCGGAATGGGACTTATTTTCGGAGCGATACTTGCGGTAGCTTCAAAAATATTTGCGGTTGATATAGACGAAAGAGTTCCGCAGATTGTTGAAGTACTTCCCGGTGCAAACTGCGGCGGCTGCGGCTTTGCCGGCTGTAATGCCTATGCCGACGCCGTTGTAAAGGGTGAAGCCGCCGTAAACTGCTGTCCGGTAGGCGGAGAAATTGCCGCTGAAAAAATTGCTTACATTATGGGCGTGACCGCTGAAAAGTCGGTTAAACAGGCTGCCCGTGTTCTATGTCAGGGAAGTCTTGAAAATACAGATACAAGGTACGAATACGACGGTCCTATGGACTGTCTTACAGCAGACAGACTCGGCGGAGGTCCAAAGTCTTGTGCTTACGGCTGTATGGGTCTTGGCTCATGTACATCGGTTTGTAAATTCGGTGCAATTGAAGTCAAGGATGGTGTTGCCGTCGTTGATGAAGAAAAATGTACCGCCTGCGGTGCCTGCGTAAATATTTGTCCAAAACACGTTATAGCTATTCTTCCTGTTACATCTAAGGTAACTGTAAAGTGCAGCTCAAAGGATAAGGGCAAAAAGACAAGAACAGTCTGTAAAACCGGCTGTATAGGCTGCGGAATTTGTGCAAAGAATTGCCCTAAGGAAGCGATTACTGTGGAAAACAATGTTGCGTCAATCAATTCAGAGCTTTGTGTAAGCTGTGGAATTTGTGCTGCTAAATGTCCGCAGAAATGTATTATTTCAACCCGAGTTATAAAAAAGGCTGCTGTGCCTAATTCAACCGATGATAATCGGGATGATGACGCTCCGCCGAAAATTCAGGTGGCAAAAAAGGCGAATAAAATTTCGGGCAGCTTATCAAACAACTAAATCATAATCAAGTATTAAAGCATTGGCACAGCCGAAAATTCGGTTTTCGGCTGTGCCTTTTAAACTAACAAAGGAGGGCAGTTGATATATGAAAAAATCTACAAAAGAAAAACAATCATCAGCTAACCGCTATCTGCAAATAGTATTTGGGGCAATAGTCGGAGCTTTAGCCGGCGGAGTTGCAGTTCTTTACAGAATTTTAGTTGAATATTCAACCGAGCTTTTAAACATTGTCCTTGCAATTGTAAAATCCAAGTGGTTTTACATTCCCGTATTTTTCATAGTGCTTATAATTATTGCAATATTCGTTGCAAAATTATTAAAGTATGAACCACTTATAAGCGGCAGCGGCATACCTC
>CAMCUJ010000092.1 GCA_945878965.1 uncultured Clostridia bacterium | reverse complement strand
CCGGGCGAGAGCTTTTACGGCTATGTGAACAACAAGGCATTCCGCAATGCAGAGCTTACATCAATAAATACCATTGACGCAAAGCACGGCGCGATTATTTCATCAACTGACGCATGGTCAACGTTTGGTGACATTGCAAATCAGATAAGTAACGATGAGGATGAAATCCTTGAAAAGCTGATGAATGATGAACTTACATACGAACAGGGCAGCGCTGAGCAGCGAGTACACGATATGCTTCTTTGCATACATGAGTCGACAGACCTTACAGATGATGACAAGGTGCTTTTAGGAGAACTGAGAAACAGGATTATTAATGCAAAAAGCGTGAGCGAGCTTATAGAGGAATCAAATGAAATATGCTTGGATACCGGCATAAATCCTCTATTTGACCTTTCATGCGCTCTTGACGGAGAATCAAATCTGACGTATCCGTCAATATCAATGGCCGAAACAGGCTACGGCGCTATGATTGCATATAAGCAGTCCACAAAGAAAAATTTAAGCGGCACATATAAAAAGCTGATTAAAAACTACATGACAGCTTGCGGAGTTGAAGTGACGGATAAGGACATCGAAACAGCAGTGTCCATACAGGAAACAGCCGGCAAGGAAACGAATTATATTCAGGCTTTTGCAATGGGAATTCAGTTAAAACAGATGCTTGACCCTTCATATACTGCGGAGGACGCCGAGAAAGATTTGGAGAAGCTTTTGAAGGAGCATCCGGAGATTGATCCCGAAACCTTACAGGAAAAGGAAACAACACAGAAAATTTATGACGCGCAAGAGGCTGACAAGGCTGTTAAGGGTATAAAGCCTTCAGAAATTCTTTCAGGTGCAGGCTTTAAAACAGAGGGAGATAAAATTATTTTCCCATATGATACTGTTATGAAAGAGGCTGACAAGGTATTTAAGGACAGTAATTTTCAGGCGCTGAAAATAAATGCTTTAATCAAGCTTGGCACAACTCTTGGTGCATATATGAATGATGAAAAAAAGGCGCTTGAAAACCTTGGCGGAATGGTATACATAATCATGATGGACGGCGAATGGGACGGCGAAGAAACAGCGAACGAAGAAACGGCAGAGCCGATTGCGGAGGATATGGGAATTGAAACGGACGACTCTATTCTCAGCGAGAAAAATCTTACTATTCTGAAAAATTCACTGGCATATGATATAGGCATGATATACTGTGATTATTACTACGACGATGAAATATCCTATGATATAGCAGACATGGTAAGTGATTTCTGGGAGGCTTACGAGAAGCGTCTTGGAAGCTGCGAATGGCTGTCGGAAGAAACGAGAGAGAATGCAATCAAAAAGATCACCAACATGGTGGCTGTTATAGGCTATCCGGACAATTATGACTATCCTACAATCGTTTCACCGTCGGAGGGCGGCACATATTTCAACAATCAGGTGAGAATAAACAGACATAATATGGATACCGATATAAAAATGTGCAGTGATAAGCAATTTTTGCGTGAGCTGATGTTTATGTCTCCGGACATAATTAATGCGTTATATGTCCCGGTGACAAACAGTATGAATATTTTGGCAGGCATACTGAACAAACCATTCTATGATAAGGATGCAAGCCGCGCCGCAAATCTTGGCGCAATAGGCGCTGTAATCGGTCATGAAATAGGTCATGCTTTTGATAAAAACGGTTCGCAGTATGATGAAATAGGACGCCAGAGAAACTGGTGGACAGATGAGGATGCGGCAAAGTTTAAGGAAAAACAGCAAAAATTCATTGAATACTACAGCAAATTCGAGGTTATAGATAATGTTGTTCAGGACAGTGAGCTTACAATAGGAGAGAATATGGCTGATTTTGCCGGAATGCAGTGCGTAATGGATATTATCGGCGACGACAAGGAAGCACAGAAGGAAGCATTGGAGTCATACGCAAGAGTATGGGCGCGTCTTGGAACTGAAAAATATGTAACAAATTCTAATTTAATGAACGATGAACATTCGTCGAATAATGTGCGTGTGGACGCTACTGTAGCATCTCTTGATCAGTTCTATGAGCTGTATGACGTAAAAGAGGGTGACGCAATGTACGTTGCTCCGGAAGACAGACTTAAGCTTTGGTAAAATTTTTGGGAGGGATTTATTATGTTAAAGAAATTTTTAGCTCTAATACTGGCAGGCGCTATGGCGCTGTCTGCAATACCTGTTTTTGCGGAAAACGCGGCTGATAGATTTACTGATGTCAACGCAACTTCTCCGTATTATGACGCAATAGAATATACCTGTGATACAGGTATATTCTGCGGTACCTCTGACACTGAATTTTCTCCTGAGGTGCAGCTTACAAGAGGAATGTTTGTAACACTTTTGGGAAGAACTTATGTAAACCTTTACGGAGATGAGGGCGCGCCGGAGGAACCGGTAGCGGAAACAGGCTTTATGGACGTATTCCCGGACGATTATTACGGCCCGTCAGTATGCTGGGCATGGCAGAATGGAATTGTTTCCGGCTACAGCGATGAGCTGTTTGCTCCGAACGATATTCTGACAAAGGAACAGGCTGTAACAATACTTTACCGTTTTGCAGAATACGCAAATGAAGATATTCACGAAGGAGAGGAAACAAACATTCTTTCCTACGAGGATTATGACGACATATCAAAGTATGCAATTACCGCAATACAGTGGGGAATTGGCTTTGATGTGATTAAAGGTGAAGGACCTTTCATTGAGCCGCAGCATAAGGTTACAAGAGCTGAAACAGCAGAGCTTTTGTATAATTATGTGACATCGTCACTAAACCGCAGAGGCGACAGGGAAGTAACGGAAGAATAAAAATCATATAATTAAAACCTTTTGGGGTTTTAAATTATAAACAAATTTATTTTAAAGGAGTACACTTATTATGTGGAAAAGGAAGGAATTAAAGGAACAGGGGAAAGTTGCACTTAAGCGTAACTATTGGAAATCAGTACTTGTTACGGCAGTATTTACGGCACTTATAGGCGGAGGCGCATGCGGAGCAGGCTATTCGGCGACAAATTCGGAATATGTGCAGAATATGACTTCGGGTAATATTTCGGTCGGCGCTGCTGCGGCAGTAGTATTGGTAGCTTTACTTATAATTATAGCGGCGCTTGCCTTTGTAATTCTTGTCAACGTGCTGATAGTAAATCCTTTGTTAGTTGGAATAAACCGATTCAAGATTAACGCGGTAAATGACAAAGGAAATGTGTCAGACCTCGGTCACGGATTTGACTGCGCTTATAAGAGAAACATCAAGACATTGTTTTTTGTGGATTTGTACTTAATACTCTGGAGCTGTCTGTTCATTATACCGGGTATTGTAAAATCCTATCAATACCGTATGATTCCGTATATTCTTGCGGATAATCCGGATATTGACAAGAAGGAAGCGTTTGATAAGAGCAAGGCAATGATGAAGGGTAATAAGTGGAGAGTGTTCGTGCTTGATTTAAGCTTTATTCTTTGGTATCTCCTTGGCTCAATTACATTTGGTGTAGTAAGTGTTTTCTATGTAGAGCCATATAAGCAGCTTACAGACGCGGCACTTTATGAGGCGCTTAAGTAAAAATATAATCGGTCAATGGCGGCAGGGCGAAGTCAGTTGCGGACTTCGCCCTCGTCCGTGTTTTATGATTATGACACAAACAGAAATATGCAGACGGGCAAGGAGCTTGACATGGGCGGAACATTCGACTATTTCGGTGAGCTTTCGCATCCGGACTATACGGAGGGGCTTACTGAGGAGCAGCTTGCCAACAGAAATATACTGCGCGAGGCTATGATACGTCACGGCTTTAAACCGCTTGATACGGAGTGGTGGCATTTTACGCTTGAAAACGAGCCGTATCCGGATACATACTTTGAATTTAACGTAAGCGCAGAATCTGTTGGCAGTGATGTAAAATAAGAGGACAACGACGTATTTTAACATTTATGATTAATATACGCTGCCAAGACAGCGCTCAGGCTATGGCTTGGGTGCTGTTTTTTTTGAAGTTCGGTGTTTTTACTATTGTTTTGTGTAAAATTTTGTCGGTATTGCGAATTGATATGATGTGTGAAGTGTGATATAATATTCTAACTTGGTTTTTATGGGATGATACAAGGAGGAGAATATGGACAACTTTTTAAATCCAGAAGAATTTAATATTGATAATATTTTTAAGGGAAAATACGAAATTCCGATTTATCAAAGACCTTATAGTTGGAAAAAAAATGAAGTAATGCAATTCTTAGAAGATATATCAGAATCGTATGGTCTTTACAAAGAATACAATGAATCTTCACATATTTCAAACGAAGAAATGCTTATGTTTGCAGGAACACTTTTTATTAAGGTTGATAAAAATGTTAAAAATTCATATACTGAATATGATATTGTAGATGGTCAGCAAAGAATTACAACAATAACATTGATTCTAATGGTGTTATTAAATCAATTTTATCTCGAACAATCAGATGATGATAGTGTTACTGAAATTGAGAACTATTTATGGAAAAAGGTGGATAGAAAACGAGAAAAAAATAACAGAGTTTTGACATTAGGAAATATAGATAAAGAAATAATGATAGAATTATTTGATACTCTTTTTTCAAAAAAAGATATTATAGAGTATGCTAATAGTAAATTGTCGTTTGTAGATGAAGTCGAACATAATTTGCTTTCAGATTTATTGTTAATAAATAATTATTTAAAAAATAATTTAAAAAATAAAGATGAGTATTATGAATATTTTGACTATATAAAAAGTAATATAAGATTTATAGCAATAGAAGTTCATACTAATTTAGTAAAACTATTTAGTATATTTGAATCAATAAATAGTAAAGGTAAACCACTTGAAGAAATTGATTTATTTAAAAGTTATATATTTCAGAATATGGATAAGTTGGATTATGATGAATATCTTAAGAAATGGGGGCAGCTCATTATAGAAACGAAAGATAATTTAATGGACTATTTCACAATTTATGTAAGAGCAAATATTTCCTATTACAGAAATAGCATTAAATTAAATAATTTTAAATCTCTTGTTGATAATGGCTTTTCAGAATATTTTGGCTCGCAGAACATTCAACAGACCATGACACATCTTATTGATGATATGGTAGATAATGTTAAATATTACAAAATGCTTACAGACATTTCTTTGCTTGAAAAATCTGGAGTAACAAGAAAAACAGTGGCATTTATGATGATGAATAATATCGGAGAATATACATATAATAAGGCTTTGTATTTTAAATTACTTTCAATGAGAGAAAAAAATAAATTGTCAGATAAAATAGTAGAAAGACTTGTTGAATATGCTTTCAAATTTATTTTGACCTTTCAAAGTGTTTGCTCTCGTGAGAGTAAAACAACATTAACTGTATTTGTTGATGTTCAAAATGAAATATATAAAGAAATAGCTCATTATGATGATAAAATAGATTTATCATCCAAGAACTTTGATAAAATTATTTCCATATTTAATAAATATATAACTAATAATTCTATTACAGAGGAAACTTTAAGAAAGGGTATTAGAACATCTGTAACTTATAATCGAAACAGAAAGATAGTTAAAGTAATATTATCATATTTAGAATATTTATCTTCAAATGGTGATGTTGATTACTTAAAATTAAATTGGCTACTTAAGACAGGTAAAGATATACATATTGACCATATTTTACCACAAAATCCCAATAAAGATGATAGCCATTACAAATATTTTGTTTCTGGAGATAGTGTTATTTTAAAAGAAGGACAGGACTTTATTCCTAATGCATATACAAAAACAGTGGGAAAAGAAGACTTTTATAATGATTTTCTGGATGTTATTGGAAATTTACGTCTTGCATGGTCGAATGATAATATAAAGAAATCACATCATTTAGTAGTATTAAAAGAGTTTGATAATACATTTAATACAAGCAGTCAAGTTTCAACACGGACTATTTCATTAATAAAACAAATTATATCTTCGGGTTTGTTGCTTAACACTAATAATGCTAATTATATTGATAATTCAAATTCTGATGAAGAAACTGTATTAATTAACGAATATACAGCTTCATTCAAGTATGCGAATTACAGACCGGTGTATTTTGAGTTTCTAGGAGAAAAATATGCACTTGA
>CAMCUJ010000091.1 GCA_945878965.1 uncultured Clostridia bacterium | reverse complement strand
GCTGATGCGGTAGCTAAGGCTGTTGCATCCTGTGTTAAAAATTCATAATTTATAAATGCTTAATTAAGAGAAAAAATCGGAGCTGTACTTGAAATCAGCTCTGATTTTTTAATAATATCTATTATCTTTATGAATTAAATTTTCCTTATCGTTGCCGCCGCAGTTAAGTAAATCAGACACCTAAAGCAGAGGTTATGAAGTCCAAAACTTCAGTTTTTTCGATATTAAGAACATGTGAAAGCTCCTCATAAAGCAGTTTTTCTGCATCTCTGAAAAATTTTTCATCAACTGCATATAGCTTTTTGCCCTCGCTTTTTTTATAAAATAAACCAATTTTATCATTTTAACTATTTCTTCACGGTTTCCGGTTGTTAAAATTTCCGCCGTCACGTCCGTCACTCTCTTATGAATTGGCAATAACCTTTTCGGTAATATTCTGAGGTGCTTCTCTGTAGCACTCAAACTCAAATGTAAACGAACCCTTAGCATGAGTCATTGACCGCAAATCCGTCGAATACTTATTCATCTCCGACATAGGAATTTCACCTATAATTGTAGTTGTATCATCATTGTTAGGATTCATTCCAAGCATCTGACCTCTTCTCTTGTTTATATCACCTATAACATCACCGGTGTATTCATTAGGTGTTATAACCTGCAATTTGCCTATAGGCTCAAGAAGTACGGGTGAAGCCTGCTCAAGACCTGTCTTGAACGCAATTGATGCCGCCATCTTAAATGCCATTTCCGATGAATCAACAGGGTGATATGAACCGTCCGTAAGCGTTGCCTTAAGATTAACTACAGGATATCCGGCTAAAACACCATGCTGCATACTCTCCCTAAGTCCCTTTTCAACTGCCGGGAAATAGTTCTTCGGAACACTTCCGCCGAATACCTTCTCCTCAAATATAAGCTCCTCACTCTCACATGGCTCAAACTCTATCCATACATGACCGAACTGCCCGTGTCCGCCCGACTGCTTTTTGTGCTTTCCTTCTACCTTAACAGCCTTTCTTATCGCCTCGCGATATGCAATTTTCGGATCCTTAAGCTCTACATCAACTCCAAAGCGGCTCTTTAGCTTGCTTACAATTACATCAATGTGCTGTTCGCCAAGTCCCTTTATTATTTGCTCGTGAGTTTCAGTATTGTTAATTACCTCAAACGTCTTATCCTCCTCCATAAGTCTTTGAAGTCCGGCATTTATCTTTTCTTCATCACCCTTATTCTTAGGATATATCGCCATCTCCATATTAGGCTTCTCAAATTCTATATTGTTTATAAGCACAGGACTGTTAGGTGTGCAAAGCGTGTCGCCCGTGTTAGTCTTAACAAGCTTTGTAACCGCTCCGATATCCCCCGCATTAAGCCTTTCAACCTCTATCTGCTTCTTTCCGATTAACGCATAAAGCTTTCCTATCTTCTCTGTAGTTTCCGTATTGGCATTATAAACAGTTGTGTCAGGTGTCATAGTTCCCGAATAAACCTTGAAATACGAAAGCTTTCCTACATAAGTATCCGAAACCGTCTTAAATACAAACGCCGCAAGAGGGTCGTCAACCGAAACCTTTCGTCGTGTTTCATCGCCGTTTGGTTTGACAGCCGTAAACATCTCGCCGCCGTTATCAGCCGACGGGAAGTATGCATTTATAGCATTCATAAGCGATGAAATTCCAAGCTTATGAATTGCACTTCCGCAAAGAACAGGAACTATCTCACCGCTCGCAACACCCTCTCTGAGCGCCGCATAGGTTTCCTCAAGAGTAAATTCTTCACCCGCAAAATAACGCTCCATAAGCTCCTCAGAGCTCTCCGCAACCGCTTCATTTATCATCTCACGTATCGGCATAACATCTTCGTCCATACCCTCCGGCATAGACGCTGTAACGGTTCTGTCACCGTCAAACTTTCTTGCCTCCATCTCAACAACATTTATAAAGCCTGTAATATGCTCGCCGTCACGTATCGGTATCTGAAACGGCGCTATTCTCTTTCCGTATTTCTCACGAAGACTGTCAAGAACCTTGTAATAATCTACACGCTCATCGTCTACCTTGTTTATAAATATAATCTTAGGAAGCTTTTTCTCCTCAGTATACTGCCACGCCTTCTCAGCACCAACCGTAAGTCCCGACTTACCACTTAAAACTATAATCGCTGCATCAGATACGCTCAGTGCCTCCTGTACCTCACCTACAAAATCAAAATATCCCGGTGTGTCTATTACATTAAACTTATTTCCGTTCCATTCACATACAGCAGCTGCCGCAGATATGGAGAACTTTCTCTTTATTTCCTCAGGGTCAAAATCCATCACTGTGTTTCCGTCCTGAGTTTTTCCCATTCTGTCGGTATTTCCCGATGTATACAGCATAGCCTCGGCAAGCGATGTCTTTCCCGAATTGCCATGTCCAAGTAAACAAAAATTCTTAATCTTAGGTGTATCATAAAGCTTCATTTTGAATTCCTCCCTTGTTTCTGCTCTATTTACCATATCTATGCTCACCTTTTTAAGCACATTATGTAGTTTTGTAGATTTTACTTTGCATTTAAATTGATTTTACCGCTCCGCTTTATTTGTATGCAGCCAAAGCTGTTTAAAAACCAAGCTTATGAAAATTACTATACTATATATTTTATAACAACTTCACTTGAAAATCAACCAAATACTATACAATAATATCACTTTTTTATGTGCAAATTATACAAAATTGCTTTCTTTCGATTTTTCTTAATGCAGTATTTACGGCTAAGCATAGGTTTAATATTTTCAGCCGTTTTATTTTCAGCATTTTTCTGATTTAAGCTATTCTTGCAATTCTCAGTCTGAATTTTAACCAGCTCTTCTATGCAGGAATTAAGCCTTGAAAGCTCGGTCGAAGTCTTTTTAAGCTCCTCGCTCAGCTTTGCCGTGAGCTTTCTATCGAGTTCCGCACGGCTCTTTGAATTATCGGTTCTTTTAACTATAACCGTCTGAGGCTCCGAAAGCTTTTTATCAGACTTTGGATAGTAATTGTAATTATTATTATTATTATTGTTATTGTTATTATTGTTATTGTTATTGTTATTAACCAGTTCTCTTGTAAGCTGTTTTTTTATGCGTTCTATTTCGGAGCTTGTAAGACCGCCACTTTGCCTGCCGTTAAAATCATTACGAGTGCCGATACTTTGAATATTAACGCTTTTATTGTTATTGTTATTTTTAAAATTTAAGCTGTTATCATTTTCATTTGAGCAGCTCTCAAAAAACCTTTCCGCATCATAGCCGTCATTATGCCAAGCACCCAAAAAATCGTTATTGAAATCATTTTCCCGTTCATTCTCGCATTCAATAAGCTTCAAAAGCATCGGAATATTCAGCTTATTGTTTGTGATATAACCGTAAAATTCGGAGTTTACAGATTTAAGAGGCATAGATATTCTGATTTTTTGGATACCGGTGCCTTTTGCGGTTCCTATCTCACGGAGCTTGCTCCATGTTTCGCCGTTATCGCCCGACATAACGGCAATTATTTTATCGAAGGTTCCCCAGCTTATAACCAGAGTCTGTTCAAATTTATTTATAATCGGGCAAAGTGACATATTAGCATGCTGACGGGTAAGCAGCTTTTCGCCCTGCCACAAAAAATCCTCGAATGAAATTTCGGCGTTCTTATAAAATAGTCCCTCTGCTGTTTTATAGCAGATATGCAGCAAATTTTTTTCATCTATGAATGCGGAAAGCATTACCGAGCTGTTTGGAATTTCAAGAGGCTTAAACTCAGACCATTCCTTTTTGCTCCACACAAAGCGTCTGACGCCGAGTCCCTCGCCCACCTTTTCGCAATAGAAAACATATATATTTCCCGAAAAATCAGTAAGCACAATAAAATCATTAAATTCACGGCTTATTCTGCCCACCACCTCCGGAATGGAGTTTTTGTCTATGAACTGACTGCACAGCATAGTTTCGTTATTATGATCTATTGTATACAAAACGCCGAAATAATTATTGTTTCTGAAAATTCTGAATTTATCTGCAATAGTAGTTGCATTTTCTCTTGCCTTAAGCAGCTCGTATTTCTTCCACTCGGAATTCATATTTACGGCATATATGATATTTTTGTTTAAATCCTGATACACGATATGAATAAAATTATTTTTATCAATTACCGCATCGAATTCCGAGCCTATATCCTCAAGCTGATTAAGCACAATATTATTACGCACAAAGTTATTAACCTCGCAGTAAGCAATACTTGACCGGTTAGCATTAAAGAGATTGACAAGACTGTTTGACATATATTTTTTTAAAAGTATACTTTCCACTGTTCAACCCTCCGATTTTACGCATTTATACTTCTATAAATATATACTGCGATATGGATTTTTATTACTTATAGGATAAAAAAACGATACAGTGTTTTAAACCGCATCGTCTTAGTTAAATAAGGCGCAGAGCGCCGTTATTATATTCTATATTTTATCATTTAAATGAGTTCACAATTTCCTTGAACGTATTTCCTCTCTCCTCGAAATTCTTAAACAAATCAAAGCTTGCACAGGCAGGCGAAAGAATAACCGTATCACCGCTTTCTGCCTCTTTTCTTGCGCCCTCAACCGCTTCCTTAAAATCGCTGAATTTTAATATTTCAAGTCCGCTGTAGTTTTCTGCATTCTTAACCGCACTCTCTATTTTATCCGAGGTTTTTCCGACTAAAATCAGCTTTTTCACGTGGTTATTAACCACCGCGCCGAAATCGTCAAACGGAATTTTCTTGTCATAACCACCGGCAATAAGTATAACCTTATCCTTAAACGATAGAAGTCCCGCCGTAGTTCTCGCCGGACTGCTTGCAATGGAATCGTTGTAATATTTAACTCCGTCAAGAGTTCTTACAAACTCAATTCTATGCTCAACTCCGCCAAAATTCCTCGCAACCTCTCTTACACTGTCGCTTGAAACCATTCCGTAGGTTGCCGCAATAGCCGCCATATAATTCTCCACATTGTGAAGTCCCGGAATTGCTATTTCATTAATATTAAGTATTTCCTCAGCTATATTTCCGTCTTTTTTAATTACAATGTTATCGCCGTTTAGGCATACACCGTTTTCAAGGTCGCTTTGTCTGCTGAAAAACATTACATTCTTAGCATCAATGGCAAACTCTCTTGTATTGTCATTGTCAAAATTCAATACAACTCTTCCTCCATCATTCATAAACTTAAAAATATTTTTCTTGGAATTTTTATATTCCTCAAAATCGGTATGCCAGTCCAAATGATTTGGCGTAACATTGGTTACAACCGCAACAGACGGAGAAACCTCCATTGTATGAAGCTGAAAGCTCGAAAGCTCTAAAACGACTCTGTCCTCGGAATTCATTTTATAAGCCTCGTTTAAAAGCGGTTTGCCTATATTTCCGCCGACATAACAGTTATAACCGTCCTGCTTCAAAATTTCTGTAATAAGAGTTGTAGTGGTAGTTTTACCGTCACTTCCCGTAACTGCAATTATAGGTGCCGGGCAAAGCTTGAAAAACATTTCCATCTCAGATGTAATTACCGTTCCTCTTTCCTTTGCCTTAAGAAGCTCAGGCTTATCATATCTTATGCCGGGGGTTTTAAACAGAATTTCAGTATCCTCCGAAATCTCAGAAAGATAATTTTCTCCAAGATGAAATTCTACTCCCAGCTTTTTCAGCTCATCATAAAGTGTTCCGAATTCCTCTTTGGATTTTTTATCATAAGCCGCAACCTTAGCTCCGTTTTCAATAAGCATTTTAACAAGCGGAAGATTGCTTACGCCAACGCCTACAACCGCTGTTAATCTGCCGTTTACCATTTCCTTAAATTCTGCTAAATTAAAAATAAAACCTCCAGTAAATATAATAAAGCGACTCTTGCCGCCCTTGAACCTACTCGCCCGCCGTTACGCTTATCGGCGTCAGCCGACCGAGAATGCTTCATTACGGCAGCAGCGTTGCCGTGTGAATGCGACCGCTGTCGCCGTTCTGTCCCTTGACCCTGTCCCGCTTCGCTGTCCTCCGCCGTTACGCTTGTCGGCGTCAGCCGACCGAGAATACTTCATTACGCCGACTCGTTGTCGGCGTGGTGATGTGCCTCAGGCACCGCCGTCGCCGACAATAGCAAAGAGCGGCA
>CAMCUJ010000090.1 GCA_945878965.1 uncultured Clostridia bacterium | reverse complement strand
CACTAAATTTATTATAACACTCTTTATTATAAATTGCAAGTTTTTTATTGATAAATCTGTATATCCAAACGAAAAGAAAAGTTCTATTGACAAAATCGGGTAAAGATGATATAACTAAAATTAAGGAATTTAAATTCAAAGAAAGGGTTAAGCTATGAAAGGTGGTATACGTTCACGGTTTTTACCGGATTTATTTGTTGATACTATATATGATATAGATATAAATGCACTTAAAGAAAGAGGAATAAAGGCTTTTGTATTTGACATTGACAATACGCTCGCTCCGTATTCTATGCCGAGTGCGGATGAAAAATTAATCAAGTGGATATCTGACCTTAAGGAGCGTGGATTTGAGGTTATGATTGCTTCAAATAACGGAAAGAAAAGAGTAAGCCTGTTTGCAAGGTCTATAGACTGCGATTATATTTCACGTGCGTGTAAGCCGCTTGAATTTAAAATAAAACGAAAGCTTTCAAGCCTTAATATTAAACCCACTCAGGCGGTTTTGGTAGGCGATCAGCTTTTTACCGATATATGGAGTGCAAGTCTTATGGGAATGTACAGCATTTTGGTTCGACCTATTTCAGATAAAGAGGGTTGGTTCGTAAAGCTTAAGAGAGGTCTTGAACGAAAAATTTTAAACAGTTAAGAATTAGAAATTAGGAGTTATAAATCAAAAGAACTAAACTCTGCACCGTGAGAAAGGAAGTAAATTATAATGATAAAATTCGGTCCTGCCGGAAATTCGGAGGATTTTTATGATGAGGGCTACAGGTCTTCTATTGATATGCCGAAATGGCTCAGCGAAAAGGGCATTTATGCTTATGAATATCAATGCGGAAAAGGCGTAAGAATTTCCTATGATTCTGCGAAAATTCTTGGAAATAAAGCTAAAGAGAACGGAGTTTCGCTTTCAATTCACGCTCCGTATTATATCAGTCTTTCGTCAGTTGAGGAGGAAAAGCGAGAAAAGAGCATAGATTATATACTTGAAACGCTTAACATTGCAAAGAAAATGGGAGCGGAGCGTATAGTGGTTCATTCGGGTTCGTGCGGAAGCATTACAAGGGCAGAGGCATTGAGTCTTGCAAGCGATACGCTTAAAAAAGCACTTAGAGCGGCTGATGAAAACGGATTTTCAGATATTCATATCTGTCCCGAAACTATGGGAAAGATTAATCAGCTTGGAAGTGTGGAAGAAGTTATAAAGCTTTGTATGATAGATGAAAGGCTTATACCAACGTTTGACTTTGGGCATATAAACGCAAGAACACTCGGCGGTCTTAAATCGGTTGATGATGTTCTTGAAATATTTAAGCGTACCGAAGCAAAGCTTGGAAGATGGAGAACGGAGAATTTTCATTCACATTACAGCCGTATTGAGTTTACAAATCAAGGCGAGAAAAAGCATCATACATTTTCGGACACTGAATACGGGCCGGAATTTGATATTATAGCCGAGGCGATAGTTAAAATGAAGCTTACACCTACTATAATCTGTGAATCCAGAGGAACGCAGACCCGTGACGCACTTTTGCTTAAGAAAATTTATGAAGAAAAGAGGAAAAATTATGAGTGCGTATAAAAAATTAATTAGCGGCGGATTGGATTTTGAAAGTGATTATGCGGTAATTATCACATCACCGCATAACTTAAGATATTTCACGGGATTTACGGGCGGTGAGGCACTTGCCGTTATTTCTGATAAAAGAAAAATTCTTATTACGGATTTTCGATATATTGAGCAGGCGGAGAATGAGTCGCCGGATTTTGAGATTTTTGATTTAAGCGGAGATAAAAGATACGAATTTTTAAAGAATGAATGTGCCGATTGTTCAAAGCTGCTGTTTGAGGACAGGTATATGAATGTTTCCGAATATAATATAATCGGAGAAAAAACAGGCTTTGAAAGACTTATAGGTGCATCTGAAAAAATTGATAAGCTTCGTATGATTAAAGAGGAATGGGAGATAGAGCGTATTTCAAAGGCTGAGGAAATAGGAAGTCTTGCGTTTTCGCATATTCTGAAATTTATAAAGGAAGGCGTGACCGAAAACGATATTGCTCTTGAGCTTGAGTATTTTATGCGGAAAAACGGAGCGGAGGGCTTATCGTTTGATACTATTTCAATTTCGGGAGAAAAAACAAGTCTGCCGCACGGACAGCCGTCAAGTAAAAAAATTAAATGCGGTGAATTTATAACTATGGATTTTGGCTGTATTTATAAGGGTTACTGCTCGGATATGACGAGAACTGTTGTACTCGGCAGGGCAAGCGAGAAACAAAAAGAGATTTATGAAATTGTAAGGCTTGCTCAGGAAACCGGACTTAAGGCGTTAAAAAGCGGCATTAAATGCTGTGATTCCGACAAGGCGGCAAGGGAGGTTATTGAAAAGGCGGGCTATGGCAAGAATTTCGGACATTCTCTCGGACACGGAGTCGGACTTTTGATACATGAGCTTCCGAATGTTTCGCCTCGCTGTGATATTGTGCTTGAGGAAAATATGGTTGTAAGCTGTGAGCCGGGAATTTATATTCCGAATTTCGGAGGAGTCAGAATTGAAGATTTGGTTTGTATTAAAAAGGACGGAGTTCTCAATCTGACATCTGCAGAAAAAAAGCTTATTGAACTGTGATTTATTTCTTAAAAATATTGCGTTTAAGAGAGTTAAGAGAATTTTTAAGTGAATTTCAGAGAATTAAATTAAAAAATTGCTTGCAATTTCCGATAATTTGTTATACAATATAAATACAAAATGTAAAGTATAATGTGTAGAGTATATATTAATAGCTTTAGTAAATTATACAGAAAATAAAAGATATAGATTTTAGGAGGTAATACCCATGATATCTGCGGGTGATTTCAGAAACGGATTAACATTTGAATTTGACGGCAACGTGTACCAGGTAGTAGAATTCCAGCACGTAAAGCCGGGAAAGGGAGCGGCTTTTGTAAGAACAAAGATGAAGAATGTAATTACAGGAGCGGTTGTGGAGCGCAGCTTTAACCCTACTGAAAAGGTTGAGAAGGCACATATTGAAAGAAAAGAAATGGAATACTTATACGAGGACAGTGGATTATTCTATTTTATGGATCAGGAAACTTACGAGCAGGAGCCTCTAAGTCAGGAACAGCTTGGCGATGCGCTTAAGTTTGTAAAAGAAAATATGACGGTTACAATACTTTCGTATAAGGGCAACGTATTTGCGGTTGAGCCGCCGAACTTTGTTGAGCTTGAGGTTACAGCTACAGAGCCGGGCGTTAAGGGTAATACTGCATCAAACGTTACAAAGCCTGCAACTGTTGAAACAGGCGCAATTCTTAACGTTCCTATGTTTATAAATGAGGGTGACGTTATAAAGATTGATACTCGTACATCTGAGTATATGTCAAGAGTGTAAACTCTGAATGGAATATTTATTTAAATGAAATCTTATTTTGCCCATAATAAGATTCAGAATTAAATTTTGGGGCGGAAAGGTTGCGAAAGAATATGTCAGAACTTACAAACAAAGCTGCATATCTAAGAGGACTTGCGGACGGATTAAAGCTTGACACTGAAAAAAGCGAGGGCAAGTTGATTTCTGCAATGCTTGATTTAATGAACGATATGGCTGAAAAGATTTCAGACCTTGATGAAGAACAGGGATTTATAACTGATTCTATTGATGAGCTTGAAGATGTTATAAAAATTATCGGTGATGAGATTGCCGACGGTCATGAACATAATTATGATTGTGACTGCGAAGATGAAGAGGATTTATATAAGCTTATTTGTCCAACCTGCGATGAGGAGATAGTTATAACAGCTGATGATATTGACGAAAGACTTGTTGTATGTCCAAAGTGCGGTGAGGAAATAGAACTTGCATTTGAATGCGACTGTGAAGATGATGACTGTGACTGCGATGACGATGATTGTGGTTGTGGCTGCGGTCACGAAGATTAATACCGGTAATTTTAATATTTAAAATTTAATATTTAAGCTGTTCCGCACCTTAATATTTTGCGGAAATTTACGAAAATTAAGGAGTGTGGTTTTCCACGCTCCTTATTTTCTCTACACTCCTAACCTAAAACTATATAGAGGAGGGAAATTTATGACGTTTGAAAATTTATTGACAACATATAACATAACGCCGGAATTTCCGGCAAAGGCGATATATCAGGCTAATTCCTTGGGAAACGAGGTAAAGCCGGAGGACCTTAAGGGCAGACTTGATTTAACCTACCTTGATATAATGACAATTGACGGCGATGACGCTAAGGACTTTGACGATGCGATATCTGTAGAGATGACAGAGGAGGGCTTTTATCAGCTTGGAGTTCATATTGCCGATGTAAGCCACTATGTAACAGAAAATTCGGCAATAGATAAGTCGGCGTTTGACAGAGGTACGAGCGTTTATCTTATTGATAAGGTAGTGCCTATGCTCCCGTTTGAGCTTTCAAACGAGCTTTGCAGTCTTAAACCAAACGTTGTAAGGCTTACCGTTTCGGTATTTATGGATATTGACGATTACGGAAATGTCCGTTCATATAAAATTGCGAATAGCTTTATAAAATCCAAAAATCGAATGACATATGATAAGGTTACGAAAATAATTGAAGGCGATAAGGAATTACGTTTGGAATATGCAGATATCGTCGATGATATAATGCTTATGAAAAAGCTTGCCGGAATTCTCAATAAAAGACGCGTTAAACGTGGTGCTATTGAGTTTGTAACACAGGAATCAAAAATTACGCTTGATGAAAAAGGCAGACCTATAAAGATTGAACCGTATCCTATAACGGTTTCAAATAATATAATAGAGGAATTTATGCTGATATGCAATGAAACGGTTGCAAAGCATTTGTATAAACGTAATATTCCGCTTGTTTATCGTGTTCACGAAAAGCCTTCGCCTGAGAAAATTCAAAATCTTTCGGAGGTTATGTCAGCACTTGGATACGAGTTTAAATTTAAGATAGACGTTACACCTATTGATATTCAGTGTCTTCTTAAGCAGGTGAAGGATACCTCTGTTGAAAAAATTGTTAATTCAATTGCACTTCGTTCTATGTCAAAGGCACGTTATCACGACAGAAATTTAGGACATTTCGGACTTGCAAGCAAATATTACTGTCATTTCACCTCACCGATACGAAGATATCCGGATTTGGTGGTTCACAGAATTTTGAAGGAAACGCTTAATGGTGAAATTTCGGAAAAGAGACTTGACTATTTAAAGGAGCTTACGAATGCCGCTTCAATTACATCTTCTGCAACTGAGGTTAATGCCGCTGATGCAGAATTTGAATGGAAAGAGGTTAAAATGGCTGAGTATATGAGCGAGCATATCGGGGAAGAATTTGACGGAAATATTTCTCATATTGTAAATTCGGGATTTTTTGTTGAGCTTGACAGCACGATTGAGGGCTTTGTTCCCGCCCGTCTTATTGAAGACGATATGTATACAATGAGTGATAATCAGATTTCATTTATAGGAATGAAAACGGGCAGAGTATTTATGGTAGGCGACAGAGTGAGAATTAAGGTTTACGGTGTTGACCTTGAAAACAGTGATATTGATTTTGAACTTGTATCCTCGGAAAGTGTGAGAATAAAATCCGATGAGGATAAGCACTCACGCTCTAAAAAGAAGAAATATAATTTAAATCGTGATGAGCAGAAGCGATTAAAGAAAATGCGTACTGAGGCAAAGGAAAGACGAAGCTTTAAACGAACAGCTTATGAAAAGCTTAACTTTGAGCTTGGAGTTTTCAGAAAAACGGTTGCAAAAGAAGTTTCTGCCTGTGTATTTAAGCATAAGGAATTAATTCAGGCGGATAGGATGTACGTTAATGTTAATGTAAAGAATATGGTATATTCGGTTTCACTTCCTGTGTCTGATTTAATAGATAAAACTATATCTAAGAGTGAAAAAATAAGTGAGATTACCGGCTTTGAAACCGAAAGCTATGAGAGAAACGCAAAGTTCCGTACAGTTCAGACGCTTACGGCAATAAATGAAGCACTTGAAATAGGAATGAGCGATGAAGAAATGGAGAGAGTCGGCTCAAGAGTTGCAAAGTGTATAAGAATATTAGCACGTTCAATTCCGAAACGTGAAAATATGCGAACAAAACGTGAAGGACAGTATATGAGAGTATTTAACCTCGGCGGCAACGAGCCGCCGAAATGAAGCAGTGTTGGTCGGGCGACAGCGGTCGCATTACCTTGCTCGCCTGTCGGCGGCAAATGAAGTATTCTCGGTCGGCTGCGCCGACGG
>CAMCUJ010000089.1 GCA_945878965.1 uncultured Clostridia bacterium | reverse complement strand
GGTGCTAACGTTAAAGAGGAGATTGTAATGGATAAGGATCTTGGAACTTCTTCTGTATACTTACGCAGTGAAGTTTGCGGAAAGGTAAACGGAAAGGTTGCAAAGTGTAAATTCTCATACAGCCTTGACGGCGAAACATTTGTTCCTTTTGGCGAAGAGTTCTTGGCTAAGGAAGGAAAATGGGTTGGTGCAAAGCATGGTATTTTTGTATCAGGCGATGATAACGGTTATGCTGACTTTGATGATTTTATAGTTGACTGATTAACGATATAAATTGTTATAAATTATTATAAATAATTGCCCCTTAGAAAAGGCTTTGTTAAGTTTTTTCTAAGGGGATTTAGTTTTGAAATATTTTAAAAAGTGTCACCTGTCATTGACAATTCAACATTTATAGTTAAAATAATTCGGAAAAACATATTGACAAAATTAAAATTTTGGTGTAGAATGTGTATATATTACAGCTTTAAAATTTAATATTTGTATACAGCAATGGGGCTGGACGTTATTACCATATGGTAATGATGTCTGGTTTTTTTGTTTAATGAGAAAATATTAAATTATATGACATTTAAATGAAATGGAGAGTGGCATTTATGAGTTTTAGCAACAAATATCGAACAAATACCTGCGGCGAGCTTACAGAAGAAGAAATAGGAACAGAAGTAAGAGTATCCGGATGGGTTGAAAATATACGTGATCATGGCGGCGTTAAATTTATAGATTTACGTGACCACTATGGTGTAATGCAGATAGTATTCCATAACGAGGAGCTTTTAAAGGACGTTCATCGTGAATGTACAATTTCGGTGAGCGGAACTGTTATAAAGCGTGATGAAGAAACCATAAACGAAAAAATAGCTACAGGAACTATAGAGATTGACGCAAAGGAGCTTAAGGTTCTCGGAAAATGTATGGAGAGTCTGCCGTTTGAGGTTCCGATGTCAAAGGAAACAAAAGAAGAATTAAGACTTAAATACAGATTTTTAGATCTCAGAAATCCAAAGGTTCATGAAAAGATTGTACTTCGTTCAAAGGTCATAAGCTTTTTAAGACAGAAGATGACCGATATGGGCTTTCTTGAAATTCAGACTCCGATTTTGTCCGCTTCATCACCTGAGGGTGCAAGGGATTATCTTATTCCGAGCCGAAAGCATAAGGGAAAGTTCTATGCACTTCCGCAAGCGCCTCAGATATTTAAGCAGCTTTTGATGGTATCGGGTTTTGACAAATACTTTCAGATAGCACCATGCTTCAGAGATGAGGACGCAAGAGCAGACCGTTCCCCGGGCGAGTTTTATCAGCTTGACTTTGAAATGGCATTTGCGGAGCAGGAGGACGTTTTAAGGGTTGCCGAAGAGGTATTGACATCTGTATTTAAGAAGTTTTCGGATAAAAAAGTTTCTGACGCACCGTTCCCGAGAATTACTTATAAAGAGGCTATGCTTAAATACGGAACAGACAAACCCGACCTTAGAAATCCTCTTGAAATTATAGATCTCAGCGATTTATTTATAGATTCAGCGTTCAAGCCGTTCTGCAATATGACCGTACGAGGAATTAATGTTCCGAATATGGCGAGTCAGTCAAAGGGATTTTTTGAAAAGATGGAGAAATTCGCTTTGGAAATCGGAATGAAGGGACTTGGCTATTTCAAGGTAAGAGATGATATGAGCTACGACGGACCTATAGACAAATTCTTAGATGACAGTCAAAGACAGGAGATTGCAAAACGAGCAAAGCTTAAGCCGGGAAGTGTTATTTACTTTATAGCTGATAAACCAAACCTTGCACCGAAGCTTGCGGGACAAATAAGAACTGAGGTTGCGAAAAGGCTTGATATAATTGAAAAGGACGCTTTTCGTATGTGCTTCATAGTAGATTTTCCTATGTACGAAATTGACGAACAGACAAGAAAGCTTGGCTTTACACATAATCCGTTTTCAATGCCGAAGGGCGGATATGAGGCATTAACCACGCAGGATCCGCTTGACATAACCGCTTATCAATATGATATAGTATGTAACGGCATTGAGCTTTCGTCGGGTGCGGTAAGAAACCATGAAATTAACACAATGATTAAGGCGTTTGAGATAGCCGGCTATGATGAGAGCGTACTCAAGCAGAAATTCTCATCGCTTTACAGTGCGTTTAAATACGGCGCTCCGCCGCACGCAGGTATGGCACCGGGAATTGACAGATTGCTTATGCTTCTTACAGATGAAGAGAATATCCGTGAGGTTATAGCGTTCCCTATGAACAGCAATGCACAGGATTTACTTCTTAATGCTCCGTCTGAGGTTACTGAGGAACAGCTTCGTGAAATTCATATAAAGCTCCGCAAATAGGGGTATATGATGCATTTTATCACGCCGACAGACGTAACGGCAAAGCTTTTCTTGGCTAAAGAGAGAAAAGAATTTTAGCAGGGATGGAATATTACTTAATATAACTTAAAAACATAGGCTTGGAGCGGTTTCGCTCCAAGCCTTTAACAATAGCAGTCACCTATCACGCAGACAACGGAAGTGATTAAAATTGCAAAAAAGTGTTGACAGTGTAAATAGATTCGTGGTATAATAACTGTGTCATGTTAAATTGGGGCGTTAGCGGTGCCTTGTAACCCTCAATCCGCTGCAGAGGGGATGAAAACTTGAGCTGAGGGCTAATCTTGTCCGGTCTGCCCGTTATAAGTGGTGTTGACAATTTCGGTCTTACGCAATTGGAAGCTGTGAACCATGTCAGGGCGGGAACGCAGCAGCATTAAGCAGTAGCTCCGGTGTGCCGTGAGAGTGCCGGATTCGAGCTAACTGTATCGGTTACGCGGGTAATATTATTTCAAACTCAAGCACATGATTTTTTATTTATTAATATTTGCCGTAAAAACGGCTTTTTTAATGCAGAAATAGGCAGGAGAACAGGGGGATGAAATATGTCCGGTGCGTATAAAGCGTTATACAGAAAATGGCGGCCTCTGCGTTTTGATGAGGTTGTAGGTCAGGTTCATATTTCTGATACCTTAAAGCATAGTATAACTAATTCAAGAATAAGTCATGCTTATCTGTTCTGCGGAACACGAGGAACCGGAAAAACTTCAATTGCGAAGATATTCGCTCGTGCCGTGAACTGCTTAAATCCTCAAAACGGTGAGCCTTGCAATAAATGTACTTCATGCATACAGGCTTTAAGCTCTTCGCTGGTTGATATATCAGAGCTTGATGCTGCGAGTAATAACGGTGTCGGAAATATACGTGATATTTTAGGCGAGGTAGCCTATGCTCCGTCAAGCAGTAAATTCAAGGTTTATATTATAGATGAGGTTCATATGCTTACAACCGAAGCATTTAATGCACTTCTTAAGACGCTTGAAGAACCGCCGCCGCACGTTATATTTATACTTGCGACGACAGAACCTCATAAAATTCCGGCAACTATTCTTTCGAGATGTCAGCGTTTTGATTTCAGAAGAATCGGCATACCGGAAATTTCAAAACGATTAATAGAGATAACTTCTGCTGAAGGGATCTCGATAACACCTGACGGAGTTGAACTTTTAGCTGAGCTTGCGAACGGTTCAATGCGTGACGGACTCAGTATTCTTGAACAATGCTCTGCATTTTCAAATGGTGAGCTCACCTATGATAATATAGTCGATATTGTAGGAATTGTAGATTTACGAGTTCTGTTTGATATTTCGGAGGCTATTCTCAAGGGCAATTCTGCTGCAGCACTTATGCTGTCGGATAAATTTCTAAACGCCGGCAAAGAGACACAGAGCTTTCTTGAGGATTTGACAGCACATTTTCGTAATTTGCTTATATGCAAATCGTCCGATAATCCCGAAAATCTTATCGAAAAGAATGAAGAAACAATTTCAAGATATATAAGTCAGGCATCTGAATGTTCGGCGGAGTTTATAATATATTGCATCTCTACATTTTCGGAGTATTTAAACCGCTCAAAGCTTCTTTCAAATCCTAATATAGCAGTTGAAACGGCGATTATAAAGGCATCAAAGCCTGAATATTCAGCATCAAACGAAGCACTTCTTGCAAGAATTGAAAAGCTTGAAAGAATTATTGCAAGCGGAAATATTACCGCAGCGACTAAAGCGGAAGCTAAGACAACGGTTTTGGGCAGCGAAAATACAAATCAGGAAGTTGGCAGAGGTAATTTTCATACAGAGCAGACTGAAACCGTTAATAAAGAATCCGATGGTTCAAATAAAAACGACTCAGTAGGTACAATTAGTTCAAGCCTAAGCGAAACGGGTGAAGAAAAGCAATGGTCGTTATGGTCAGAAGCTTTGCCTGTGATTAAAAATGAAAGTAAAACGCTTTTTGCGTTTTTATATTCCGCAAGGGTTCTTGACAGAGGAAATGTTATTGAAATTGTTTTGAAAAGTAAAGTTGCATATGATAAAATAGCAACTCCAAATGGTATAAAGTATTTATCCGAGCTGTTCTCGAAAGTTAATGAATCACCCCTCAGTGTTAATGTAACTATGGAAGGTGCTTCAGACAGCAAAAATACTTTGGGCGCTAAAAGCGGTCATACCATTTTGGATATCGCAAGTAAGAAAAATATTCTCGGCGATAAAATGAATATTATCGGCGGAGAAAATAATAATTAATTAAATAATGATATATTATTTTAATTTTAACTTTGATAAATAATAAGGAGATGTTAAAAATGGCAAAAGGTGGTTTTAAAGGTGGCATGGGCGGAATGAACATGGCACAGATGGTAAAGCAGGCGAAGAAAATGCAGGAGGATATGGAAAAGATACAGGACGAGCTTGAAACAAAGACGATTGAAACATCATCAGGCGGCGGTGCTGTAACTGTTGTAGTAAACGGTAAGAAAGAGATAGAGTCTATAAAGATTAAGCCTGAAGCGGTAGATCCTGAGGATATTGAGATGCTTGAGGATTTAATAATGACAGCTGTTAATGAGGGAATCAGAAAGGCTGATGAGATGACAACTCTTGAGATGGGTAAGGTTACAGGCGGATTTAATATTCCGGGCTTATTCTAAGAGATGTCAGACAGAGATATTTAAAACTTTAAAGAAAATTTTAAAACGGCTGAGTTTCTTAGCCGTTTTTATATATATGATATTTTAAAAATTTATATTTAAGGGTTGAACTAAATGATTATAGGATACATAATTTTAATTTTTGCGGGAATTTGTCAGGGCAGTTTTGGACTTGGATACAAAAAATACTCACCGCTTTCATGGGAAGTATTTTGGGGAGTATATAACATACTTTGTCTTATTGTAATGACAATTTGGACAATTATTAATGAGCCGAGATTATTTTCGGTTATGGCTTTAGCTGAGCCGCAATACATAATTGTACCGATTTTATGCGGAATAGTATGGGGATTATCTACGCTGGCTTTTTCAAAATCTGTAATTTTAGTGGGAATGTCAATGTGTTTTGGAGTTAATATGGGAGTATCGGCGGCAGTAGGTTCAATAATTCCTTTTATAAGAGGACAAAAAGATATATTGCCGGTAAATCTTTCTCTCTTTCTCCTAAGTATAATTATAACTCTTTTGGGGATTGCAGTAATAACAAAAGCAGGTATGAATCGTGATAAGGATAAAGAAATTAAAAATATGAAGCTTGGAATTTTACTCGCTGTAGTTTCGGGAATATGTTCGGGAATGATGAATGTAGGCTTTGATTATGCCGCAGTGATTACAGAGGGAATTAAATCAGATATAGCTAAAACGGCAGTGCAATGGTTTTTGGTTCTGGGCGGAGGAAATATAGCAGCTGCGTTATGCTGTTTAGTTCTGGCGTTAAAGAATAAGACTCTGAATACTGTTTTTGAAAAGAGTGTCCCTCGCAGAATATGCATATTGTTTTTAACGGCTATAGTATGGTTTGCGGCACTGGCTCTTTATGGAGTTGCTTCAAATATGACATCCGGTGCCGGATTATGCTGGCTTATGTTTAACGCAATAGCACTTGTTGTAAGTAATTTTTGGGGAATAAAAATGGGTGAATGGAGTGGATTTGCAAAAGAAAAAAGATTATTATTTATGGGAGATGCCATTCTTGCACTTTCGTGGGTGATTATTTATTTCATATAAGCCAAAAGCCGCATAAAATGCGGCTTTTGATCACAGTCTGAATGGAACTATTTTCATAGTTCCATTCATGAAAAAATCTTATAACCTATTTGTTAATTCTTTTTTATAGTTCTTTTTATATAAAACAAATATATTATGCTTTTAAATGGTTAAAAGTGAATAATATAATTTCTGTGTTTTATCA
>CAMCUJ010000088.1 GCA_945878965.1 uncultured Clostridia bacterium | reverse complement strand
TTATAAGTAACATAAAAGCGGTCTGTAAAATCCAAGATTAAACAAACCGCCTTAATTCAAAATTTAAACCAATATAATATTAGTCAGCTGTATAAGGAAGTAAAGCAATGTATCTTGCTCTCTTAATAGCAACTGTAAGCTGTCTCTGATGCTTTGCACAGCAACCGCTGATTCTTCTAGGAAGAATCTTAGCTCTTTCTGTTATATATCTTCTTAGCTTTGCTACATCCTTATAATCTATATAATCTACCTTATCAACGCAGAAAGCACAAGCTTTTCTCTTTGTTCTTCTGCCTCTTGACTTATCATTTCTTTCAGCCATTTTTTAATCCTCCTATCCTGCAAAATTCACAATCAGAACGGCAAATCGTCGTCCGTGTCATCCACTATTGCGAAGCTGTCCTCTGCCGCACTTGGCATAGGAGGCATACTGTAAGAGTTATTATTTTGCACAGGCTGACTCATCTGCTGATAACTGCCGCCATACTGCGAATTCTGCGGTGCAGACTGCTGAACATAGCCACCGCCGCTTTCAAAGCTTTTCTTTGTTTCTCCAAAGCTTACCTCACTTGCAACAACCTCGGTAACATAATTCTTTTTACCGTCCTGTCCTTCCCAAGTTCTGGTCTGAATTCTTCCTATAACAATTATCATCCTGCCTTTTGTAAAATAGTTGGAAACAAATTCCGCCTGTTTACTCCATGCAACACAATTTATAAAGCTGGTGGTTTTATTATCGCCGTATCCGTCATCAACGGCAACAGTAAAGCTTGCAACCGGCGTCCCCGAGCCTGTATGTCTGAGCTCCGGATCACGCGTAAGTCTTCCCATTAAAATAACTTTATTTATCATAATAACTTCCTGCTTCCCAAAGTGAATTTTCTAAAACATACCGAGCTATTATTTCTCGTTCTTCTTTATTGTAATCTGTCTTAGTATTCCGTCTGTGATACCGAATACACGCTCAAGCTCACGGATAAAATCAGGCTTTGCTGAGTAGTTTACCAATACATAGTAACCCTCTGTTAAGTCATTGATAGGATATGCAAGTCTTCTGCGTCCCCATTCGTCAACGCTTTCGATTTCTCCATTATCAGATATCAATGATTTAAACTTATCAACTAAAGCAACAGTTTCTTCCTCTGTCTTTGTAGAATCAATAATGAATATTGTTTCATACTTGTTAATAACTTCAACCATTTATTTTCACCTCCTTCTGGACTTTTGACCCTTTAAACCTTGTTAAAGAGTAAGGATATGCAAGTTATCTCCTTGCAACTCTAATATTATATTATATTTTTTTTCGATTGTCAAGCATATTTTTTTAATTTTCGCATATATTTTTATAAAAATTTTTATTTTACTCCCGAAAGGATGTTTACAATGAAGAAAAATTTATTAATGCTTACATCAACCATTCTTTTAATCTTTTTAATTCCGTTTATCGGTGCATTTTCATTTAATCTGCTAAACGGAAACCCAAATCCCGAAACCTCCCCAAAAGAATTATCCGGAAATTTATCTGTTTCGGATAAAACACTGAAAATTTACAACTGTTCAACTCAAAGCACTATGGAGATGAATTTTGAGGAATACATAGTAGGCGTATTAACAGGGGAAATGCCTGCCTCATACGAGCTTGAGGCACTCAAGGCACAGGCAGTTGCCGCCCGAAGCTACATACTGAGCCGAATGGAATACTACAATACAAACGGAACCGCCGCTGAACACCACGGCTGCGATATATGCACAAACTCTCAGCACTGTAAGGCTTGGCTTTCGGTCGAGGAAGCAAATCAGAAATGGGGAAGCGACTGGTCGGAAAAATACCTGGACAAGCTGAAAAGAGCGGTTAATGAAACAAAAGGCGAATATATGACCTATGAAAATCAAACCGTAAAGGCATTCTTCTTCTCTTCCTCAAACGGAAAAACCGAAAATGCCGAAGATGTCTGGGGCGGAAGCTATCCATATCTTAAATCAGTTTCAAGCGAGGGGGATATAAGCTCACCTGACAATGAGTCAAGTGCCGAATTTTCAAAGGATGATTTTATCCAGAAATTAAAATCGAAGTTTTCAGATATAGAAATTACACCGCTCTTAAAGGATATGATAGGCGATACAGTTAAAACCGACGGCGGAAACGTTAAAACAATACGTATAGGCGGCAAGGATTTCAAGGGTACGGAAATACGTTCGCTGTTTTCTCTCCGTTCCGCCGCATTCACAATCTCTGTTTCCGATGATAACGAAGCTGTAGTATTTAACGTAAGCGGCTATGGACACGGCGTCGGTATGAGTCAATACGGTGCGAATTTTATGGCAAAGCAGGGCAAAACCTATAAGGAGATATTAAGCCACTACTACAGCGGAGTAACTATTTCTAATTTTTCAAAGTAATAGTTTTTAACAATTGTAAAATAAATTTTCCTGAATATTTAAAAAAACCTTTTAATTTTTTTATATTTATGTTACAATGTATTTATTAAATACGGTTTTTAATTCAAAAAGGAAGTGAAAAAAATATGGATAACATCTCCAACAACACAATTATCACAATAGGCAGACAGCTTGGCTCCGGCGGCAGAGATATAGGGCGTAAGCTTGCAGATAAGCTTGGAATTAAATTTTATGACAAAGAGCTTATAGCAGAGGCGGCGAAAGAAAGCGGACTCAGTGAAAATCTTTTTGAGGGTATGGACGAAAAGCCTACAAACAGCTTTCTATATTCGATAGTTATGGGTGTTCAGACCGGAAAAGGACTTTATTATCAGTACAGTGATGCACTTAACGGAGATAATATTTTCAAAATCCAATCGGACGTAATCAAAAAGCTTGCCAATGAAAATTCGTGCGTTATTGTAGGACGCTGTGCAGACTACATCTTAAGGAATTATCCAAACCTTATTAAGGTCTTCATTCATGCCGACAAAGATTTCAGAAAAGACAGACTGACAAATGTTTTAAAAATGACTCCCAAAGAGGCTGACACCTCTATGGTGAAAACCGATAAAAACCGTGCCAACTATTACAACTTCTATACCAACAATGTTTGGGGCAGTGTAGAAAACTATCATATTTCTTTAAACTCAGGAGCTATAGGGATTGATAATTCCGTTGAGGTTTTAAAGCAGTTTGTAAAAATCAAAAATAATCTTTGAGATTAACATAATTACCGCAGATTTTTTCAAAATTTGCGGTATATTTAATTACAGCACTTGACAATGAAGAACACATATTATATAATTAAGCTACATATCTTTAAATAAAATTCTTTAATCAAAGATAAATAAACGAATAGGTGGAGAAAAAAGTATGTCAATGAGTAAAATTGTAAATATAAGCTGTCCCGCTTGTAAAAAAGAAGGCGAATTTGAAATATGGGAAAGCGTAAACGTAACGCTTCAGCCCGAGCTTCGCAATAAAATAATGAACCGTGAGCTTTTTACTTATGTATGTCCTCACTGTAAACAGAATATAGTAGTAGCATATTCTTGTCTTTACCATGATATGGAGAAAAAATTCATGGTATATCTTATCAACAAGGACGAAGAAAAAGACAAGCTTTTAAATGTTGAAGATGAACAAATGCAAAAAATACTTAAGGAATACAGAGTTCGTATAGTTCCCGGAGTAAGCACCTTAGTCGAAAAGGTAGGAATATTTGAATCAGGACTTGATGACCAGACTGTTGAGCTTTGCAAGGCATTCCTTTATAATCAGTTTACCGAATCAAAACCTTCAAACCCTCTGCTTGCAATATATTTCGGAGGTATGAATGAGGAACAAAACGGTCTTGAATTTTACTTTATATCAGAAAAGGAAGACCCTTGTATGACAGTATTTCCGAGAAATATGTATGAAGAAATGTTAAATGACCTTAAAAAATCTAAGTTCTATAATCCAAGTGAAATGGAAGTAAATTCACAATGGGCAAAAACAGCACTTTTCGGCGGAGTTTTTTCAAAGAATAATCCTGAAAATACTGAAAAAAAAGATAAATAACCGCTTAAAATTAATATTCTCAGAAATAGGATTTGTTCCAATTTGTCGAAATAATTTTCGTCAAATTGGACAATTTTTTTTGATATTTTTTATGCGTATTGCAAAAAATATATAACTATTTTAAAAATTCAAAAAAACAATTGACTTTTATTAAATTATGTGATATTGTTTTAAAGGCGTTGAGATTACTTCCTATTTAAATTAGTCATATTATATTTAAAACCGAAATTAAATATAGTTTAATTAATTTAAAGAAACGCTGATTAAATACTCAAAAATTTAATAAAGAAAGAAAGTGTTTTATATGGAATACGGGTATTTGCTTGACATTGCATTAATTCTTTTAAGCACAAAGCTGCTTGGAATGCTTACAAGAAAGATTCAGCTGCCTCAGGTAGTCGGAGCACTTCTTGCAGGTCTTTTGCTTGGTCCTGCCTGTTTTAATATTCTTCATGAAACGGAGTTTATTAAGCAAATAGCAGAGCTTGGTGTAATAGTTCTAATGTTCAGTGCAGGTCTTGAAACAGACATAAATGAGCTTAAACGCAGCGGTCTTGCCTCAATGGTAATTGCTGTTCTTGGCGTATTGTTCCCGCTTGCCGGAGGATTTTTGGTAGCTCATTTTTTCAACAGCGGAACTGATGCACTTACAATTCTTCAGAATATATTTGTCGGAATAATACTTACAGCTACATCTGTTAGCATCACTGTTGAAACTCTTAAGGAGCTTGGTAAGCTTTCAACAAAATCGGGAAACGCAATACTTGGTGCAGCCTTAATAGATGACGTTTTAGGTATTATCGCTCTTACAATCATAATGAGCTTTGCCGGCGGAAACGGCGGTGGAAACGGCGGCAGTGATATACTTATGATTTCACTTAAGATATTAGGCTTTTTCGCATTTTCTGCTGTTGTTGCAGTATTGTTTGTATTTTTCTTTAAGCCTTGGATTAATAAATACAGAAAAGACTTAAGACGTTTTTGTATAATTGCATTTTTCCTATGCCTTCTTATGGCTTATGTCGCAGAACATATTTTTGGAGTTTCCGATATCACGGGAGCTTTTGTTGCGGGACTTATCCTGTCATCAACTAACAAGACGTCCTATATGATAAACAGATTCAGTACAGTATCATATATGCTTCTTTCACCTATGTTCTTCGCAAGCGTCGGTCTTAAGGTTGTTATAAACGGTATGAACGCTCAGATTCTATGGTTTGCATTATTGCTTTTGGTTGTTGCAATTTTAACTAAGATACTCGGCTGTGGACTTGGAGCAAAGCTTTGCCGATATACTAATCTTCAGTCACTCAAAATCGGTGTAGGTATGGTTTCACGTGGTGAGGTTGCATTGATAGTTGCATCAAAGGGTGCAAATGTAGGACTTATGAAGGAAGAATGGTTTGCACCTGTAATTATAATGGTTGTTGCAACCACTATTTTAACTCCTATTCTTCTTAAGCTTATTTATAAGCATCAGGAGAAAATGGCTCTTGAGGTTGCAGGTGAGAATGAAAATTCCGCTCTTATTGATAAGTACGAAGAAAAGCAGCATATTGAGTTAATTACCCAGTATGTTGTTCAGGAACATGAAAAGCTTAAAGAAGAATTTGAAAATAAGAACAAAAATCAAAAATCTTAATTTCGGCAGCCATAAATATTGTCTAAAATTTAACGGTATCATTGCTTTTAAACAATGATACCGTTTTCTTGTTAACTATATACCTCACATAAGCTTTCCACGCTTAACTGTGCCGCTGTAGTCTATTATTCCGCCTATGTTGGTTACATTGACATAACCCAGCTTCTTTACAATATTAAGTGCAGTACCGCTCCTTGCTCCGCTTCTGCAGTACAGATAAATCGGTGTATTGAAATCTTTAACTATATCCTTAATTTTTTCTATTTCATCAAGCGGTATATTAATGCTTTCAGGAATATATCCTCCATTATACTCCTCAATAGTGCGGACATCAATTAAAACAACATTTTCAGGCTTATTTTTTACATATTCATTAATAGTTTTTTCTCCGTTCAATTCACTTTCTCTCCTTTTATGAAATATTTTTCAATAAGGCGCAGAGCGCCGTTATTCAACGTTTTCGGTGGGAAAAAGGTACTCCCACCGAAAAAATCAAGTGGAACCCGCCGTCTTTAGATGCGGGGGACATCTTGATTTAGTTATCATAGTTTAAATAAAATTTAAAGGCATATCTGCTTTAAAACAGATATACCTCATTTAATACATATAAGTATTATTTACAAAACTTATCTATATATTTATCAATAGCACGAGAAAT
>CAMCUJ010000087.1 GCA_945878965.1 uncultured Clostridia bacterium | reverse complement strand
TTATTTATTTATCAAGCTCTATTTGTTGTATACCCCAACATTTATTATAGAGCCAGATATAATTCGGCGGTGACATTGTAGTACCTTGCAATAACTAAAGCTTTACATTTTTGATTTGTAGGGGCGAACTGTGTTCGCCCGTGTGAGAGCAATTGCTGTCCGCTGAGGATTGTATATTTTTAGATGTTATGAGGTAGTATGGGACGGCGTCCCAACGTCCCGCGCGGCATGTGAATAGGGTAAATGGCAACCGCTTTTGTAGAGGCGGATTCCATATCCGCCCGTGAAATAAAAATCAAATAGGACATACATTGGAATTGTAATTCAAATTCCTGTATGTCCTAATTACTTATTACATATTACGCATTACGAATTATAAATTGGTTTTCATCTGCATCAAGTACGATTTTATCATTCTTTTTAACTTCACCGCTGAGCATTTTTTCAGCAATCATATCCTCAATCTCGGACTGAATTGCTCGTCTTAACGGTCTTGCACCGTAAATTGGGTCAAAGCCGTTCTTGGCAATTCTTTTAACGGCATTGTCACTGAATTCCACTTCAATTTCATTAGCCTTAAGGCGTCTGTAAAGCTGACTGAGCATTTTTCTTGCAATTTCTTCAATTTCTGTTTCACTTAACTGATGGAACACTATTATATCATCAACTCTGTTAAGAAATTCCGGTCTGAATGAACGCTTAAGCTCTGTCATTACGTTTTCCTTTATAGCGTTGTAACCGTTATCATCGGCATTTTCCGATGTCGAGAAGCCCAATGCGTTTTTGTTTTCGGTAATGTATGATGAACCTAAGTTTGAAGTCATAATTATAACCGTGTTTCTGAAATCTACTCGTCTGCCCTGCGAATCGGTTAAAATACCGTCATCAAGTATCTGAAGCATTATGTTAAATACATCAGGGTGAGCCTTTTCAATCTCGTCAAAAAGTACTACTGAGTATGGCTTTCTGCGTACCTTCTCGGTAAGCTGACCGCCCTCGTCATAGCCTACATATCCCGGAGGCGAGCCTACAAGTCTTGATACCGAATGTTTTTCCATATACTCTGACATATCTATACGGATAATTGCATCTTCATCACCGAACATTGCTTCAGCAAGTGCCTTTGAAAGCTCCGTTTTACCTACGCCTGTAGGACCTAAGAATATGAATGAGCCTATAGGACGTTTCGGGTCCTTAAGTCCCACTCTGCCCCTGCGGATTGATTTTGAAACCGCAGTTACAGCCTCGCTCTGACCGATTACTCTCTTGTGAAGTGTTTCTTCAAGCTTAAGAAGTCTTTCGCTTTCGTCTTCTTCAAGAGTCTTAACAGGTATATTTGTCCATGATGATATAATTTCAGCTATTTCCTCACGGCTTACCTTTGCGTTGTTGCTTCGGTTCTCCTGTTCCCATTTCTCACGCTTTTCCTTAAGACTGTCCTTTATTTTCTGCTCTTTGTCACGTAGCTTTGCCGCATTTTCGTATTCCTGCGAGTTTATTGCAGACTGCTTTTCCTGTGTTACCTTTGCAAGCTCATCCTGAAGCTCCTTAATCTCCGGAGGTGATGTAAGCGTTTTAAGCCTTACACGGGATGCCGCCTCGTCAATTAAGTCAATTGCTTTGTCAGGAAGAAATCTGTCCGTAATGTATCTTACAGACATTTTAACTGCTGCGTCAATTGCATCATCTGTAATTTTTACCTTGTGGTGTGCTTCGTACTTGTCACGTATACCCGTAAGAATTGCTATGCTTTCCTCAATTGTAGGCTCTGAAATTGTTATAGGCTGAAATCTTCGCTCAAGTGCGGCATCCTTTTCAATGTATTTACGGTATTCTTCAAGAGTTGTAGCACCTACAATCTGAATTTCACCTCTTGCAAGTGCCGGCTTTAGAATGTTGGCCGCATCAATTGCTCCGTCTGCCGCTCCCGCTCCGACTATGGTGTGTATTTCGTCAATGAATATTATTATATTTCCTGCCTTTTTAATCTCGTCCATTGCCGCCTTCAATCGTTCTTCAAATTCGCCTCTGTATTTTGCACCTGCTACCATAGAAGAAAGGTCTAATGTTATAACCTTCTTATCTTTAAGAATTTCAGGAACCTCACCGCTGACAATTTTTTGTGCCAAGCCCTCTGCAACCGCTGTTTTTCCGACTCCGGCTTCACCTATAAGGCAAGGATTGTTTTTGGTTCGTCGGCTTAGTATCTGTATAACTCGCTCTATAGCACTGTCACGTCCGATTATAGGGTCGATTTTATTCTCTCTTGCCATTTCCGTAAGGTCACGTCCGAATTTATCAAGTGTCGGAGTCTTTACATTCTTGCCTTTTCCGTTTTTATAGCCCGGCTTTTGAGATGAAGAATAGCCCAAATTGCCCTCTCCGCCATTCTCTGATAACATATTAAGTATATCGTTGTATATAGTCTGTATGCTTGCTCTTAACGAGCTTATAATTGAAACTGCAAGGCTATCGGTTTCACGAAGTATTGAAATAAGAATATGCTCCGCTCCGATGTAGCTGTGTCCGAGTCTTATGGCTTCGCTGTAGCTGTGCTCAAGTACATATTTGGTTCTTGGAGTAAAGCTTAAAGTGCTGCTCTTTATAGGCTCCGAAACTCCCGTGAACTCAGAAATTTTCTGTATAACTTCTTCCTCGGTTATATTATTTTTTTCAAGTGCCTTTGCCGCAACCGAGCTTCCTTCATTGATTATGCCGAGAAGAAGATGCTCGGTTCCGATATAATCATGTCCAAGCTCAAGTGCGCTCTCTCCGGCAAGGTTTATAGCGTTTTTAGCGCTTTCCGTAAACTTTTGTTCAAACATAAGCATCCACCTTTCTGTGTGTGATTTTTTAGTTTTACTTTATATTGTTGGTTAATTAAATGATATTTTTAATAATTTCACAGCGTTTTATGTCACGTTCAAGTGAGTCTGTGATGTTGTAATTCTTAGTAATGCTTGCCGGCATAATGTCCTGCATAAGCTTATTTAATTTGCTTATTTCAATATCCTTTATAATTCCCATTGAAGCTCCGAGTCTGATGTCGGAAATTAACTTCAATGCTTCCGCAGACGTCATTTTTACGGCGTTTTTAAATATTCCCAAGGAACGCATTATTCTATCTTCAAATTCAAATTTATTTGCTTTGTAAAGCTTATTTCTGCATTCCTTTTCACGCTTTGCAATGTCAAGAGCGATTGTGTTTATAAGCTCAATTGTTGCCTTTTCTTCAACACCTAAGGTTATCTGATTGGATATCTGGAATATGTGTCCCTTAAAGTCGCTGCCCTCTCCGTAAATTCCTCTGAATACAATTCCAAGCGTTGAAAGCGAATGGATAAGGTTTTCTATCTGGTTAGTCTGAGAAAGAGCCGGAAGATGGAGCATTACAGAGGCTCTCATACCTGTTCCGACGTTTGTCGGACAGCAGGTGAGATATCCGAGCGTTTCGTCAAAAGCATATTTGACCTTTGATTCTATTGAATCGTCGGCTTCATTTGCAATTTCAAAGCATTTATAAAGATTAAGTCCGTTTTCCATATGCTGTATTCTTAAGTGATCCTCTTCGTTTATAAGTATAGAGGTTTTTTGATCCTGACTCAGTATAAGACCTCTTGAAATGTTTTCATTCATCATTTCGGGACTTAATATGTGCTGTTCAATAAGTGCCGCTTTTTCGTATTGCTTCATTGAACTTAAATCTATAAAACTCATCTTTGAATTATCCGAAGTTTTTATATCTCCGGTCAAATTTCTGAATATATCAAGAATTTCCTTTGACTGCTCATTGTTTAGCTTTGTAACAAAAGGATAATCCGAAAGATTTCTTGCAAGTCTTACTCGTGAGGTAAGTATGATATCGTTATTGTTAATGTTGATGTTTTCACTCATTTTAAATTACCTCCTTAAAGCTGTTCCTTAAGCTTTTTAATTTCGTCACGAAGAACTGCGGCGTGTTCAAAGTTCTGATTTATTACGTCTTGGTTAAGCTCCGTTTCAAGCTGTTTTATACGCTTGTTTATACTTATTTCCGATTTGTTTGAGTTCGGCATTTTACCTATATGCTCAGAGCCTCCATGGAATTTCTGAAGCGGAGCTCCAAGGCGGCTTTTAAATACATTGTAGCAGTTAGGGCATCCAATCTGACCATCTCTTGAAAATTCCTCAAAGGTAGTGCCGCATACGTCACATTTACTGTTTAATGCAGGTACAACCCGTGAGCTTTGCGGATTTAAGGAATTGTACATTGATGAGCCGAACAGCGACGGCATTGAAAAGTCCTTAAGCATACTTCCGAAAAAGCTGTTAAAGCCAAAGTCTGTATCAAATACCGAGTTAAATTCCGTCTTGAATTCATCTGATGAATTAGCACATTCATTGCATAGATGATATTCTGTTTTGTTTCCGTTTATAACCTTTGTAAGATGTGTTGTTGCTTCTCTCTGATTACATTTCTGACATTTCATAAATTATACACCCTTTCTTTGAATTTTAAAATTAATTTATACTGATAGATTATTCACATATTTTAAGAAGTATATTCTTCATAATTTTTGCTCTTACAATATCTCTTTCCGGCTGCTTGATAATAAGTGAATTATCACTCACAGCACTTAGAATAATATTTGCCGTTTTCTTGTCAATGATTCCGTTTTCGTAAAGGTTTTTAATGATAGATTCGGAATTCTGAAACGAAAGATAATCTCCGATTAATCCTATAAGCCTCATAACTCCGCTTTCCTCATCATAGCCAATCTGAGTTATTCTGATATATCCGCCGCCGCCACGCCGGCTCTCAACCTTGTAACCCCGCTCCGGTGAAAACCTTGTGGAAATTACATAATTGATTTGTGACGGTACACAGTTGAATTTTCCGGCAAGCTCGTTTCTTTTAATCTCAATCTCACCGTTTTCCTCGTGAATAAGCTCCTTTAAGAATTCTTCTATTATATTGCTTAAGCCCATCGCTTTCATCTCCTTTGTGTAGTTATCAAATTCATTTTTTATTATTAGTCAATTTAGTTTGATTTTCTTTGACTTTAACTTTGACTTTCTTTGACCTTTAATTATATTATACACGGAAATTTGGATTTGTCAATAGGTTTTTTAAAAAAATTAAAAAATATTTTTATACGGAGGAAGTGGAAGGATAAAGGGGGAAATGCATATTGCGGAAATACTATTGAATGGATAAACGGTCAGGACATCGCACCTCACGAACTGTATGAGTTATCTGATTTAGTGAAGGCAGTGGGATAATGCCGAGAAATAAGCGGCTCTCTTAGAAACAGACTTAACAGATGACGAAAGAGAAAGTATAACCAAAGGACGAGAAGAATATAAAAAGAGCGGTTTTATCTCTCTTAACAGTAAATAATTTCAATATTCGGAGCGATTTTATTTCGCTCCGTTTTTGTATTCAACATTTGAATTGTGAATTAAATATTGATTTTATCTATGGTTTGTGATATAATTATTACATATTGTCTTAAATGAAGAAAGTAAAATTTAACATAGCTATAGATAAAATACGGAGGAATATATGTTTTTATCAGATAAATGGATGGATTATGAATTAATAGATGCAAAAAACGGAGAAAAACTCGAAAGATGGGGCAAGTTTGTACTAAGACGTCCCGACCCTCAGATAGTTTGGGATGTTGAGGATTCTAAGCTTTCTAAAGAGTGGAAAAATCCGTCTGCAATTTATCATCGAAGCAATAGCGGCGGAGGAAAGTGGGAGCAAAAGTCCAAGACTCCCGAAAGCTGGGTTATAGGATACCGCAATTTGAAATTCGGGATAAAGATGATGGGATTTAAGCATACGGGACTTTTTCCCGAGCAGGCGGCTAACTGGGACTGGTTTTCCGATATAATCAAAAATTCAGGTCGTGACGATATTAATGTGCTTAATCTTTTTGCATATACCGGAGGTGCTACTGTTGCGGCAGCGGCTGCCGGAGCCAAGGTATGTCATGTTGACGCATCGAAAGGAATGGTAAGCTGGGCTAAGGAGAATGCTGCACTTTCGGGACTTTCCGATCATCCTATACGTTATATTGTTGATGATGTAAAGAAATTTGTTGAGCGTGAAATAAGGCGGGGAAGGAAGTATGACGGAATAATTATGGATCCTCCGTCATACGGCAGAGGTCCAAACGGCGAGGTCTGGAAGATAGAAAATGAGGTGTTTCCGCTTGTTAAGACTTGTATGGAGGTTTTAAGCGATAAACCACTGTTCTTTTTGATTAATTCATATACAACAGGTCTTTCGGGCAGTGTGCTTGAAAATATATTAAAGCTTACTGTTAAGGCAAGGTTTGGCGGAAATATTGATGTTGACGAAGTCGGACTTCCGATTACAAACGGA
>CAMCUJ010000086.1 GCA_945878965.1 uncultured Clostridia bacterium | reverse complement strand
TTTTCGGTGGGAGAAAGGTACTCCCGCCGAAAAAATCAAGTGGAACCCGCCGCCTTTATAGGCGGGGGACATCTTGATTTAGTTATAATCCAAGCTCCGCTTCACAAGCCTTAATATATAGCGAACACTCAACTCTCTTTCGCATAAGCTCACAGCTCAACTCATGAGGCTTGTTTATATCACCGTTTAACAAACACGCATTAGCCATACATCCGCCGCTGCAATAGAACTTGGCAAAACAATCCCTGCACTTCTCTTTAGTGTAAACATTACAGTTTTCAAATATCCCTCTTATTTCCTGAGAAATACTTCCGTCATCCAGATTTCCCATTCTGTAGCTCTCGGTACCCACGAACTGATGGCACGGATAAATATCGCCGTTTGGTGCTATAGCTAAATACTCACAACCGGCACCGCAGCCCGACAATCTCTTTATTACACAAGGACCCTGCTCTAAATCTATCATAAAATGAAAGAAATTAAATCCGTTTCCGTTCTTTTTTCTTTCAACATATTCATCGGCAAGCTTTTCATATTCCTCAAAAAGCTGAGGCAAATCCTCCTTATGAAGCATATAATCTGCATTTTCATCGCCTACAACGGGTTCAACGGAGGTCTGCTTAAAGCCAAGGTCTGCAAGATGAAGTACATCGTTTGAAAAATCCTTATTATAGGCGGTATAAGTACCTCTTACATAATAATTGTCCTGATTTCGGCTATTTGCAACCTTTTTGAATTTCTCAACTATACTGTCATAAGAACCTGAACCATCTACTCTGCATCTTACTCTGTCATTTACTTCTTTTCTGCCGTCAATGCTAAGTACCACATTAACCATATTCTTGTTTATGTAATCTATTTTTTCATCATCAAGCAGAATTCCGTTAGTTGTAATTGTAAATCTGAAATTCTTGTTATGAAGCTTTTCCTCTTCTCTTGCATATTCAACAATTCCCTTTACAACCTCAAAATTCATAAGCGGTTCACCGCCGAAAAAGTCAACCTCAAGATTTCTTCTCTTTCCCGAATTCTTTATTATAAAGTCAATCGCCTTCTTTCCTGTTTCAAGGCTCATAAGCTCACGTGTGTTATGATACGCTCCCTCGTCTGCAAAACAGTATTTACATCTTAAATTACAGTCGTGTGCTATATGAATACAAAGTGCCTTAACAGGTGAATTACGTTTCATATTTATCGCAATATTGCTGTAGGCATCCTTTGAAAACAGAATATCTTCCTTATACAGCTCATAAATATCGTTATAGGCTTCGGTTATTTCTTCACTGCTGTATTTTTTGCAAAGCTCATCAAGAAGCTTTAAATCTATATTTTCAGGCAAATCTTCTCTATCCTTAAGTGCCGTTATTATATCATAGCAAACATCGTCAACAACGTGCACACAGCCGCTGTTTACATCAAGAACTATATTTTTATCCTTTAATTTAAATGAATGAACTATCTTAAACACCTTCCAAATATTTTTATTTTATACGTGAATTTTCGGAATAAACTAAATCCACATTATATATCAATTCAAAATTACAAAGTCACGATAATTTCCACAATGATTATTTACCGGGAAATTAAACACGTAAACAAGCGGTGAAAAATCACCGCTTGCTTTGATGAATTTTCAATATGAAGAATCTTATACTCTTTCACACTTCTGGTTTGCAACAGTACAAGATGTCTTGCAGGCTGACTGACAAGATGTCTGGCACTCGCCGCAGCCGCCCTTAGCCGCACTTTTCTTTAAAGTAGCTGAATTTAATGTTGTAATTCTCTTTTTCATACAAATTCCAAGCCTTTCTGCCCAATTTTTTATTCTTATGTAATTTTCATACCATCTCATATTTATGGGCAAAATATAAGATGCTTTATACCTTATGCTGTTACATAGGCATTAGAAAGTTATTTTATATAACTGTCTAATGCCTATCCGTCTTTTGTTTTATTCCTTTTGCCAATCTAAAGGAAAACTAAAACGACGGTCGGGGAAGTATCCCCAACGCTTCTCTGCGTTCCTTTAAGATTAACCTTATCCCACTAAGATTTTATTGGCACATAAATATTGGCACATAAAGCGTAAATTCTATTTATGCCAAGCGTAATTTCATTAGTTAAAAACTTCACACTTTTAATAAATTATCTTCTCTTTTTTGAAGTATTAATACCAAGAACTCCGCCAAACGCTCCGCAAATGATGCTCATTATAAAAACCGTAAGTGCAGACAAAGTAAATTCAAAATGCAAATTTACCGCACAGCCTATAAAATACAAGATTACAGCATACATGACACCGGAAAACGCACCGTTTAAAAGTCCGCCGCATCTTACGCCCTTTGCCGCAATAAATCCGCATATTATAAGACTCAAAGCCGTAATAACATTCACGCCTATATTAACCATATTATCAGACAGACTTGAATACACGGCTATTATCGAAAAGATAAACAACAATACAACCGATAAAAAATATGAAATTACGACTCCCTTAAGCGTATGTATGAAATCAAATGATGTATCGGTTTCCGCATTATCTTTAACATTTCGTTCGGATAATCTTTTCATTACAATCCCTCCGTTAATACAATGTTTAATACATTGTATTAACGGGAACGCAGTGATATTACTTAAAATTAATCATTATTTTCTTCTGAAGCTTCATTTTCAGAATCAATAGCTTCAGGAATAGGAGTTACCTCCTTAGTATTTGAAGCCTCCTTAACAAGTCTTGCAACTGCTGAACGGTCAACCGTAATATAAGACTTATTAACTCCAACACCTGACTCCAAAACAAAAGTGCTGTCCTTTATTCTGAATATTTTACCATTTATACCACCTATAGTTGCAACTTCATCACCTATCTTAAGTGCTGCAATCATATTCTTAAGTTCTTTTTCCTTTTTTCTCTGTGGAACTATCAAAATGAAATAGAAAACCACAAGCAGCAATATTAATGGAATAAATTGTGCAAACTGTTGCATTGTCCACACCTCCTCTAAATCGTATATAAATTTATTATATCATATTAATTAAAAATCCGCAAGGATTTTTTACACATTTAATTGTTATATTTTTCTTTGCATTATAATATCACTATTTGACTCTTTGTCCATACTTCAAAACGCAATCTCGTTTAAATTCATTAAACGTGCCGTTATCAAGTGAATTTCTGATATCCTCCATAAGAGTGTTATAAAAGTACAAATTATGAATTACCGCAAGTCTCATTCCAAGCATCTCCTTAGCCTTAAACAAATGCCTTAAATATGCTTTTGAAAAATTACGGCAGGTATGGCAGTCACATTCGCTGTCAAGAGGGCTGTCGTCCGTTTCATATTTCTTGTTCAAAATATTAAGAATTCCACTGTGCGTAAATATAGTTCCGTGTCTTGCATTTCGGCTTGGCATTACGCAGTCAAAGAAATCAACGCCACGCTCTACCGCTTCCAAAATATTAAGCGGTGTTCCGACTCCCATAAGATATCTCGGCTTATTTTCCGGCATAAACGGCTCCACCGCCTCAATTATTCTGTACATATCCTCAGTAGTTTCGCCAACCGCAAGTCCGCCTATTGCATAACCGTCAAGATCAAGCTCCGCTATCTCCTTCATATGCTCAATTCTGATATCTTCATAAGTGCCTCCCTGGTTAATTCCGAAAAGCATCTGATTTTTATTTATGGTATCATCTAATGAATTAAGTCGTGAAAGCTCATCCTTGCATCGTTTAAGCCATCTTACGGTTCGCTTTGCCGAATGAAGTGCATATTCCTTTTCGCAGGGATTTTCTATACATTCATCAAATGCCATAGCAATTGTTGAGGCAAGGTTTGACTGAATACGCATACTCTCCTCGGGCCCCATAAAAATCTTACGTCCGTCTATATGAGAGGAAAAATAGACTCCCTCTTCCTTAATATTACGAAGCTTTGCAAGTGAAAACACCTGAAAGCCGCCGCTGTCGGTTAAAATAGGCTTGTCCCAGTTCATAAATTTATGAAGTCCGCCCATAGTCTTTACCACTTCATCTCCCGGTCTTAAATGAATATGATACGTATTTGAAAGCTCCACCTGACATTTTATATTCTTTAAATCAAAAGTATCAAGCGCTCCCTTTATTGCCGCCGCTGTGCCGACATTCATAAACACAGGTGTCTGTATAACACCGTGAACTGTATGAAATTCACCTCGTCTTGCTTTATTTTCTTTCTTTATAAGCTTAAACATTATTTCCTCCGTTGTGTTATTTTATACCATCTAATTTGCTATTCTATAAACATAGCATCACCGATGATTACTGCATATAAGATTGGTAACATTTTATTATCAATCGGTAATATTTATCTGTTACTCGGCACAAATTCAAGCTTTAACTTTCTATCCATTCCTGCCGCTAATCGTTGCAGTGTTTTAAGAGATGGATTTGCACTCCCGTTTTCCAATTTGCTTATATCTCCTTGAGCAATACCTGTACGCTCAGAAAGCTCTTTTTGAGTAAGACCGGTTTCTTTTCTTGCGTCAATCATTGCCTGAATAATTGCAAATTCAGGTTCAAGTGCGTCATACTCATTTTTAATTTCAGGATTTTTCAATTGCTCATTAAGAAAATCATTAAAGTTAGTCATTATTAAAGCTCCTCTCTGCTTAAATATTCATTTCTGTATTTTTTTGCTGTTTCAATTTCATTTATAGGTGTTTTTTGCGTCTTTTTTATAAAACCATTTGTAAGCACTATCTTTTTACCAACTACAAAGAAGTATAAAACTCGTGATATATCGCTTCCGAGTTTTGCTCGTATTTCAAATATACCATCTACAAGATGTTCGGAATATGGTTTTCTAAGATATGCCCCATTGTCTGCAAGCATTTTAATTGTTCTTAATACCTTTGCTTGCATTTTATTATCCAAGCTCATAATAAAATCTTTTGCAGGTTCTGTTCCATCGGGTTTATCATAAAATATAATTTCAAAATCGTTCATTTATATTATCTCCAATTTTATAGGATTTATCCTATACTTATTATATGTTATAAATCTTATTTTGTCAATATGATTTAAAAAATAATTTAAAAATTAGATATTATATCCTATAAACATTAGTTTATTAACCTAAAAAACAATTACCAAGCAGCAAATTTGTGTTACCGTTTGGTAGTTATACATATATTATATTCCTTATTATTAATACAATATCAACAAATAAACATCGCATCACCGAAGCTGAAAAAACGATATTTTCTTTCAACTGCCTCGCTGTAAGCATTCATCACATTTTCCTTTCCGGCGAATGCTGAAATAAGCATTAAAAGCGTTGATTCGGGAAGATGAAAATTAGTCACCATAGCGTCAACAGCTTTAAACTCATAACCCGGATATATAAATATATCCGTATCTCCAAAACAGCTTTTTATCTCTTTAAACTTCATCATACAGGTTTCAAGAGTTCTTACAGTTGTAGTTCCGACAGCAATTATTCTTCCGCCATTTTGTCTTGTTTCATTAATTATATCCGCCGTTTCCCTGCTTATTTCATAATGCTCGGTATGCATTTTATGATCTTCTACATTTTCAACCGAAACGGGTCTGAATGTTCCAAGTCCCACATGAAGCGTTACATAGGCAATTTTTATCCCCTTGCTTTGAATTTTTTCAATAAACTCATTTGTAAAATGCAGTCCTGCTGTCGGTGCCGCCGCCGAACCCTCAATCTTTGAATAAACCGTCTGATATCGTTCCCTGTCTGTAAGCTTTTCCTTTATATACGGCGGAAGCGGCATTTCTCCGAGTCTGTCCAAAAGCTCCTCCCAGACTCCCTCATATTCAAATCTTACAATTCTTTTTCCGTCATCAATAATATCTATAATCTCTGCTCTTAAAAGTCCGCCGCCGAATTCAAATCTTGAACCCTTCTTAGCTTTCTTTCCCGGCTTTAAAATAACCTCCCATGTATTTATATCAATACGCTTTAAAAGCAGAAATTCTATCTTACCGCCTGTTCCCTCTTTAACTCCGTGAAGTCTTGCCGGAATTACTCTTGTATTATTCATAACAAGGCAATCGCCGCTATTTAATTTGTCTATCAAATCATAAAAATGTAAATGCTCAATCTTGCCGCTTTCTCTTCCAAGCACAAGCATTCTTGAGGCGGTTCTGTCCTCAAGCGGAGTCTGTGCTATAAGCTCCTCCGGCAATTCATAATAAAAATCCTTTGTGTTCATTTCTTCTCCTTAATCGTTTTAATTTATATTCATTTGTATAATTCGTTGGTATAATCATCATATGAGTGTTTACTCTTTACGCACGGGCGAACACAGTTCGCCCCTACTACCTCATAACATCTAAAAATATACAATCCTCAACGGACAGCAATTGCT
>CAMCUJ010000085.1 GCA_945878965.1 uncultured Clostridia bacterium | reverse complement strand
AACTCACCACCAGAATCATATTCCTAAGTATTTAAATAATATAACTTCTAAAATCGTAATTTATAATACAAACAGTAAAAATTAACTTTCGAATTTTAAATCTTTAAAAGATTTAAAATTCCAAAGCTCTTTCTAAATCCCGTAAATACCTTTTTTGCTGTTTCTTTAAATATATTTTTAAAATCAAGTTCAATATAACCTTTTTAGCTTTAGCTTCCTCAGTAAATTCAATAACTGTTCCGCCATTTTCATTCTCAGTAAAAACACCTGTAAAACGACCGCTGATGTTACTGTTTTCAATAATTAACTCAAATCTTTCAAACGGCTTAAACTCCGTAATCGTAAATATAGTTTCATAACCCGAAGGCGTATATTCCGCAAAGCTTTTACCTCTCTCAATAATTTTACATCCGCTTAAATCGCTTCTCCATAAATAGTTTTCAAAATCGGTTACCACATTCCACACCTTTTTAATATCCGAATTTACAGTGGTGCTTATTTTTGAAATAACCATTCTAACCATTCTCCTATACCCAATTAAGTTCATATAAAACTCAACGCTAAATAACCGCTTATTTCTTTTAACAGAAAATATAACTTCAAGTTACTATATTCTAATCATAATGTATAATTTCAGAATTATTGCTCCATAAACCTTGACACGGACAGGGCAAAGCCCTGTCCCTGTGAATTTTTTATGTAATATGTAATTCAATAAGAAGCTTTGCTGCATTATAAAACCATAGCTTTAATACTCTGAATTAATATCAAAGAACCTTGTTAAGATTATTGAATATCTCTGTAATTCTTACAGCAAAATTATCATCGACAACAACAACCTCACCCTTTGCAACCATTTTTCCGTTTATTATAACATCCACCATTTCACCGCTTGTTTTATCAAGTGTTACAATAGAACCTATATTAAGCTCTAATATTTCCTTAAGAGTCTTTTTGCTCTTACCAAGCTCAACACTAACCTGAAGCGGTACGTCCATAAGCATACCAATGTTTTCTGTTGGAACCGACACCGTTGACGGTGCAAAATTCTCAAACTGAACACTTTGAACATTAACGTTAGGAGCCGGTGCCTGCTGTGGTGCGGCATTCGGATACGGCGGATACGGATATGGCGGATACGGATACGGCGGAGGCGGATATCCACCCTGTGCATATGGATTATCCGAAGGCTGTGCAGCATTATTAACAGATGCTGCCGGTGCTTCTTGTGCCACCGGCTGTTCTGTCGCAACTGTAGCCGCAGCAGCCGCAGTCGCCTGCTCTATCATTTGCTCCTCCTGAGTTTCTGCATCTATTACCACACCATTGCTTGCAAAAAAGCTTGATACCATATTTTTGCTGAAATCAGGCTTCATTAAAAGTACGATGTCTGTAACAAACAAATCCTCTACATCCATTTTAAATGTAATAGCAACAAGGGGAGCAGTAGAATTTTCCACAATATTGGTGTTGCCCGCAAATCTCTCACTGAAATCCATAACCTCTGCCGCCGGCGGAGCTATATTGATTCTCATCTGTGTAAGCTGTGAAAGTGATGTTGCCGATGAACCCATCATCTGGTTCATTACTTCACTTATTGCACTAAGATGTATTTCGCTTATTTCCACATCACTTCCCGAAAAGTCATCTGAACCTATCAAAAGTGCAGTTATAGCCTTTACATCCTCCATCTTTATTACAAGTACATTATCACCGTGAAGACCTTCAACATACGGTACATTTACCGATACGCAAGGACGTTCATATCTTTGTGAAAGCTCTGCGGTATTTGTAAGTGTTACCACCGGTGTTGTTATGTCAACACGTCTGCTTAATAGATTGCTAAGAGCGGTTGCAGCAGAACCCATACTTATATTTCCTATTTCACCCAAGGCATCTATTTCAACTTCGGTAAGAACATCTTTTATATCCAACTTCTCATTCTCAGCCGCAGTTGTATCCTCTGCAGTAGTTTCTGACGCTGTAGCCTGAGTGTCGGCATCGTTTCCCGTACCGGCATTACTTAATAAACTATTTATCTCCTCCTGGGATAGCATTTCCGACATCTTCCTCTTCCTCCTCTATCATGCTTGTTATTTTAACTGCGTAATTCTTGTTATACACACCAAGCTTTGCTTTAAACTTCGGTATATCTCCTACGCTTAATTCCAAGTCCTCATTTACATTGTGTTTCAATCGTAAAACATCTCCAACTTCAAGTGCAAGAAAATCTCTGAATGTTATTGTTGAAGAATTGAAACGTGCTGTCATATCCACGGATGATTTCATCATCTTATTTTTTATCGCTACCTTGTTTTCTTCATTGACAATTATCTTCTTGCTTGAAAGCCACATAGATTCATCAAGCTTTCTGATAACCTGTTCTATAGCGATATATGGTATACAAACATTTATAAAACCTTCTATGTCATCGCCTATATCAATTTTTATAGTTATGATAGCAGTAGGTTCATTATATGCAACTACCTGTACGAACTGTGAGCCTGTTTCTATACGGCTTAATTTTGTTGTAGTAGGCAACACTCTGCTCCACGCATCATCTATAAACTTAGTAATTTGCTTTATAACTTTTGTAATAATTGCAATATCTATATCAGTAAATTGCTTTGTGAAATCAATATCATTGTCTATTCCTCCAAGCAATCTATTTATTATAGTGTATACAATACTCGCTGTCATTTCAAGAACAACTCCGCCATCAAACGGCTGCATATCAAATATTGCAAGAATTGTAGGCGATGCTACTGAATTCATATACTCAGAATACGCAAGTTCTTCTGTGGATAATACATCAACCTTACAGGTTGTTCTAAGTGTTCCCGATAAATATGTAGACAACATATGTGAAAAGTTACCATAAACATTTGCAAAAGTCTTTAGGTGATCTCTTGTGAACTTATTAGCTGTTTTAAAATCATATTGAACAACTGCACCCTTGTCTTCTTTCTCTTCAGGCTCTTCTTCAAGTCCGCCGTTTGCCATCATCTCAAGAAGACTGTCTATCTCGCTTTGGGTTAAAACATCTCCCACTTCTTATCCACCACCTATCTAATGTTGAACTACAAATTCATTAAAGTATATATTCTCAACATATGAGATTTGTAATTTTTCTTCTATCTTAGTCTTTATCTTGCTTGCGATTTTCGCCTGTGCATCAGCCTCCATAACCTCTTCATAAGGTGTACTTCTAAGTATTTCTATTATCATATTTCTAATATCCGCCTGTACGGACTCTGACTCTAAAATCTTCTGATTTTTTGGATCACTTATCTCAATCAAAATATCTGCCTTCAACAGATATTTTGTATTCCCAACATTTGTTACAAAAGAATCTCCGGGATCATAGATAAATCTCTTAACCTTCTTTTCTCCGCCGCATCCTGTAACTAACGCTGTAGAAATACACATTACAATAGCTAAAATCGTCGCCACATATTTTTTTCTCATTATGTTCTCATCCCCAATTTTTAATTTACAACTTCTATAACAAAGTCCACACGTCTATTCATTCTTCGACCCTCTTCCGTGCTGTTATCTGCAAACGGTCTGTATTCACCGTAACCAACAGCCGAAAGTATTTCCGGTCTTACCTTTTTTACATCCAGCATATATCTTAGAACGCTTACCGCTCTTTCCGTTGACAGCTCCCAATTTGACGGAAACTGCGGTGTAGATATCGGTAAATTATCCGTATGTCCTTCAATTCTTACTATTTCAACTGCCTGATTATATGTATTTATAGCATCTGTAATCTCACTTAATATGTTTATTGCCTCCGGCTTTATATTCGCCTTTCCCAAGTCAAACAAGACATTATTGGTAAACTTTATGCGTATTTCGGAATCAGTCCTGGTTATCATAATATCGTCTTTGAACTCACTTTCGGAAACATACGCCTTTATCTTTTTATAAAGCTCCTCTACCTGATTAAGCTTCTCCTGAAGCTCTGCCTGCAGTTCTTCAAGCGTCTTCTCTCCGTCATCAGTTTCTTCCATACTCTGTTGACTTTCAACACCCGGATAATTCAGTAAATCATTCTGCTGCTCAACCAAACCGCTGTCTGAAATCATTACACTGCTCTTTCCTCCGAGAGCCGCAACTAATTTTTCCCATTTACCTGCATCAACAGTTGAAAACGAGTACAGTAATACGAAGAACGTAAGCAGCAATGTAACCATATCGCCATAGGTATCCATCCAATTGGCTCCGCCGCCTGTATCCTTATTTTTGGATTTCCTCATTTAGATCTCCTCACCTTCGCCCGTTTCATCATCGCCGGATTTCTTTTCATTCTTAGCTATGAATGATACGAGCTTTTCTTCTATAAGTCTCGGGTTTTCACCTGCTTGAATTGCAAGCAAACCTTCAAGTATAAGCTCATTATAACGTATCTCTCGCTCCGTTATACTCTGAAGCTTACTGGCTATAGGGGTAAAGCAAAGATTTGCAAACAATACTCCGTAGAATGTTGTTATAAGTGCGGTAGCCATACCCTGACCAAGTGTACTTGCATCATTAAGATTCTTAAGCATACTTATAAGTCCTATAAGTGTTCCCGCCATACCAAACGCCGGTGCAAAAGCTGACATACTTTTCATCATCGACTGACCTACGCTATGTCGTTCCTCTATAAATGTAAGCTCTGTTTCCATAATGTTTCTTATAAGCTCCGGATCTGTTCCGTCAACTACAAGCATTATTCCTTTTTTCATATACGGATCTTCTATTTCGCTCGCCTTGTTATCAAGAGCCAAAAGTCCATCACGTCTTGCGATATTTGCAAGCTCTATTATCTGTGCTATTGTTCCGTTCATATCATATTCGTGCTTTGTAAATGCTGTTTTAAACAGCTTAGGAAGCGATTTCAGATCCTTTATGGAATAACTCGCAATAGTTGCAAGAAGTGTTCCTCCAAGTACTATTACCAAAGATGCAGCATCCCAATAATCAATTATCGAACCCTGAAGCATAATTCCGGCTACGATAACCACAAATCCGAATGCAATGCCTAATATGGTCGTAAGCTCCATTTCCTCACCTTCAATCCTTTGTCTCTTTTTCGATGCTTATCGCATTTAATGTTTTCTTTTTATACTCTATTATTCTGTCTACTATCTCATCCGCAGACTCTTTTACTATCAACTTTTTTCCGGTTGAAATCGCAATTACTGTATCCGGTGTTTCCTTTATTGTTTCTATTAAATCGCAATTGATATAAAACTGCTGACCATCAAAACCCGTGACATTTACCATAGTATTTGCTCCTTATTATGTATTTTTACTACATCAATTATCTCTTAAGATTTATAAGCTCTTCAAGCATTGTGTCCGAAACGGTTATAACTCTTGAATTTGCCTGATAACCTCTCTGTGTTACTATCATTTCAGTAAACTCTCTTGCAAGGTCTACATTTGACATTTCAAGATAACCCGGTACTATTTCACCTGTTCCGTTTTCACCTGCAACCAAATCTCCGTTTGTTAAAACTTCACCTGAGTTTGCAGTTTCACGGTAGTTACTGTTTCCTATCTTCTCAAGACCGCCGGGGTTGACAAAATTCGCAACACCTATTGTTGCTATTTCTTCTTCCTCGCCTCCGTCATTTATTCCTCGAATTACACCCTTGGTATCAACACTTACATTTGTATATCCTTCGCAATTGATTGTGTCCTGATCACTGCTTAGAACCATAAGTCCGCTTCCGTTTACAAGATTGCCGGAAGCATCAAGCTTAAAGTTTCCAAGTCTTGTATATATTATATTGTCATCACTTTCTCTTAACATAAAGAAGCCGTCACCTGCCAAGCATAAATCAAGACCATAGCCTGTACTCTGCGGACTTCCTGCATTAAAATCCGTATCTATTGTGTTTACAGAAACACCAAGACCGATCTGCTGAGGATTTGTTCCTCCTGTTTCGTCCGCAGGAGCTGACGCTGACGAAAGCTTCTGATAAATTACATCTGTAAATACCGCTCTTTGTGCTTTAAATCCTACTGTATTTACATTTGCTATATTATTACCTACAACATCCATTTTTGTCTGGTGTGATTTTAATCCTGCAACACCAGAGTACATTGATTTCATCATAACCGCATTACCTCCAAAATTTTATTATTTATTCTGATATGTTCTTATTGCTATATTACCTTAAAATATATTTATAATTTTCTTGACTTTAACATTAATATTTTATCATAATTTAAGAGATTTCTCAACCCCTTATTTAAAATATAACTAAAATATTAAAACTCTTTAATAAAATTTGTTTAACTTTGCTCTGTAAAAACAAATTCACACTGCAATCTACTATTTATTATTCCAAAACACAATCTATATAATTTTTAAACAGAATTCCAAATCTTTATCCGCCAAATGTCGAATATCTGTTCACAGCACTTGTAATATCCTGT
>CAMCUJ010000084.1 GCA_945878965.1 uncultured Clostridia bacterium | reverse complement strand
CCGCTGTATGTTATATTCACAAAAAAGATAAAGAGTCTGGTTCGTGAAAACAGCCGTGAGGTTCAGCGTGAGCTTGCGGCAATGCAGGGAGATTTACAGGAGAAAATAACAGGGTATTCGGTAGTTAAGCTGTTTACTCAGGAGAAGTCCGAGGAGAAAAAGTTCAGAACCAAATCACGTTCGCTCCTTGAGAAGTCGGTTAAGAGAACAAAATACAGTACATGGAATTTGATTATAGTAGGTCTTCTTACAGCGCTTCTTCCGGTATTGGTTGTTTATGTAGGCGGTAATTTTGTTATAAAGGGAGTTTTAACTATAGGTGAGCTTGTAGTATTTTACAACTACTTGGGACAGTTTTATCTTCCGATAAACAGATTTTCCGAGCTTAATGTTGTAGTTGCACAGTCTATGGCGGGAGTTGATAGAATATTCAGTGTTCTTGATACCAAGTCCGATGTTGTGGAGTCTGAAAATGCTATAAAATTTGATTCAAACGGATCTTGTGATATTGAGCTTAAGGATGTATACTTCAAATATGACGAAGGAGATAAGGCGGTGCTTTCGGGCGTTAATCTTACGATTAAGGAGGGCAAAAAGGTTGCTCTTGTAGGTCACAGCGGCTGCGGAAAATCTACAATTACAAATCTTATAACGAGGTTCTATGATGTTAATAACGGTGAGGTTATAATCGGCGGTCATAATGTTAAGGACTACAAGCTGAAATCGCTTAGAGAAAACGTTGGAATGGTATTTCAGGAAACGATATTATTCAGCGGAACTCTTGAAGAAAATCTGAGATATGGTTCACCAAAGGTTACAAAGCAGGAGATGATAGAGGCGCTTAAGGCGGCTAATGCTTATGATTTCGTTATGGATATGCCGTATGGTCTTGAAACAGAGATAGGTGAGCGCGGCGTTGGATTATCGGGAGGACAGAAGCAGAGAATTGCAATAGCGAGAGTGTTTCTTAAAAATCCTCGTATTCTCATTCTTGATGAGGCTACATCGGCTCTTGACGCAGAGTCCGAGTCACTTATTCAGGAGGCTCTTGACAGACTTATGGAGGGCAGAACGTCTATCGTAATTGCTCACAGATTATCTACTATTGTAAATTCGGATTTGATAGTTGCTATGGACAACGGTAAAATAGTTGAGCAGGGTTCGCATGATGAGCTGCTTAAGAAGGACGGAGTTTATGCTCAGATGTATCATAAGCAGTTTAAGGATATCCTGCCTTTAACAGAAAATAATTAACAGTAACATAAATTTAAAGTTTAACACTTAAAAAATAAATTAAATTTTAGGAGGAACAGAGCAATGGCACAGTTAAAGAGAAAAGAAGAATGCAAGCTTACAGAAAAGGTACTTCAGTTTGGTGAGGGTAACTTTTTAAGAGGCTTTGTTGACTGGATGATTGATAAGCTAAACAAGGAGGCAGGCTGGAACGGCGGCGTTGCAGTAGTTCAGCCTCTTCCTGTAGGAAGAATTGACGCACTTAATGAGCAGGACGGGTTATATACTCTATATTTAAGAGGTCTTCAAAGCGGCGAAAGAGTTGAGGAAACAAGCGTGGTTGAATGTATCACAAGAGGAATAAATCCTTATACAAACTGGAATGAGTACATTGAATGTGCAAAAAATCCCGAGCTTAGATTTATCGTTTCAAACACAACCGAGGCAGGCATCGAGTATAAGCCTAATCAGGATATGAACGATACCGATAACCTTACATTCCCGGGAAGACTTACTTGTCTTTTAAAGGCTCGTTTTGATGCAGGTCTTAAGGGCTTTATACTTATTCCGTGTGAGCTTATCGACAAGAACGGCGATAATCTTAAGGCTTGTATCCTTAAGTATGCTGCTGACTGGAATTTGGGTGATGATTTTGTAAACTGGATTGAAAATGAAAATCATTTCACAAACACTTTGGTTGACAGAATTGTAACAGGTTATCCTCGTGATAATGCTAAGGAGCTTGAGGCAAGCTACGGTTATGAGGACAATTCAATAAATACAGCTGAGATATTCCACCTATGGGTTATCGAAGGCAAGAAAGAATTAGCTGAAGAAATTCCGTTCCACAAGTATGGAATGAATGTTCTTTGGACTGATGATGTAACACCTTATAAGAAGAGAAAGGTAAGAATACTTAACGGCGCTCATACAATGATGGTACTTGCAGCACATCTTTGCGGTCTTGAAACTGTTAAGCAGGCAATGGATGATGAGCTTGTATTTACATTTATGAAGAAGGGTATATTTGAGGAAATAATTCCGACTCTTGATTTACCTAAGTCTGAGCTTGAGCAGTTCGCAAATGATGTAATTGAGCGTTTCCAGAATCCGTTCATTAAGCACTATCTATTGAGCATTGCGCTTAACTCGGTTTCAAAGTTCCAGGTTAGAGTACTTCCGTCACTTCTTGGCTACTATGAGGAGAAGAAAGAGCTTCCTAAAATTCTTACATTCTCACTTGCGGCACTTATTGCGTTCTACAGAACAGACGCTGCAAACGACGGTGCGGACATTATGGAGTTTATGAAGTCTGCATCGGTTGATGAGATACTTGCAAAGAAAGAGTATTGGGGACAGGATTTATCGTTTATGGGTGATATGATAAAGGCTGACCTTAAGGCGATAGATGAAAAGGGTATCAGAGAGGCTATGAAAGAGGTTATAGCATAATTTAAGGTTATTAAGGTTTCGGCAGGAATACTGAATTTCTGCCGAATACTTGACTAAACAGAAAGAGAGGCATACGCTTATGGATAAGCAGATAAAGATACATGAGAATGATAATGTTGCCGTAATGCTTAGCGGTGAGCTTAACGGTCATAAGGTTGCACTTAGAGATATAAAGAAGGGTGAAAATATTATAAAGTATGGTTTCCCTATAGGTCATGCAACTGAGGACATAAAGAAAGGCGAGCATGTTCATACTCATAATGTAAAAACAAATCTCAGCGGAATTCTTGAATACAAATACGAGCCTAATCTAAAAGAGAAAACAGAGGGCAAAAAAGCTGAGTTTATGGGTTTTGTTCGTAAGGACGGAAGCGTTGGTATCCGTAACGAGATATGGATTGTGAATACTGTCGGCTGTATAAACAGAACGGCAGAACGTCTTGCACGTCTTGCAAATGAGAAGTTCGCAGGAAAGACTGACGGAATATTCACATTCGTACATCCGTTCGGCTGTTCACAGCTTGGAGATGACCAGGATACAACTCAGAGAATACTTTCGGGTCTTGTTAAGCACCCGAATGCTGCCGGAGTTTTAGTGCTTGGTCTTGGCTGTGAGAATAATAATATTCCGCTGTTTAAAACAGTACTTGGCGATGTTGACCCTGAACGTGTTAAGTTTATGAGCACTCAGGAGGTTGAGGACGAAATAGAAGAGGGACTTAAGCTTATCGGCGAGCTTGTTGACTACGCACAGCAGTTTAAGCGTACTCCTTGCGACATATCCAAATTAGTTGTAGGACTTAAGTGCGGAGGCTCTGACGGCTTCTCGGGAATTGCGGCAAATCCGTTAGTCGGTGCATTTTCCGATTTGTTAATTCAGAGCGGCGGAAGCACTATTCTTACTGAGGTTCCCGAAATGTTCGGTGCCGAAACACTTCTTATGAACAGATGTATAAATGAGGAGGTATTCGATAAGACTGTTGAGTTAATCAATGATTTTAAGGAATACTTTATGAGATACAACCAGGTTGTATATGAAAATCCGTCACCGGGCAACAAAAAGGGCGGAATTACAACTCTTGAGGATAAGTCGCTTGGTTGTGTTCAGAAGGGCGGAACGGAGAATGTTGTTGATGTTATAAAGATAGGTGAGCACGTTAAAACGCAGGGTCTTAATCTTCTTAACGGTCCGGGTAATGATATCGTTGCGGTTACCAATCTTACAGCATCGGGCTGTCACTTAATATTGTTCACAACAGGCAGAGGAACTCCGGTTGGTGCGCCTGTTCCTACTATTAAGGTTGCAAGTAATTCAAACCTTGCAAACCGCAAGCCGCATTGGATTGACTTTAACGCAGGTCCGTTTGTTGAGGGCGAGAACCTCGCTCCGAAGCTTTTTGATTATGTATTAAAGGTTGCATCCGGTGAGCAGACGAATAATGAAAAGAATAATTACAGAGAAATCTCTATATTCAAGGACGGCGTAACCCTATAACATAAAGGGCGGATTTTCTATCCGCCCTAAATTTATGCTTTTTTTAATTCTATATTACGTTTTTGTTACATATCTTAATGCTTTCTTGATGTTTTTTCGTAAATGCTGTATAATTGATTTATACTTAACGAAAAGGGAGAAAACAATGGTTAATATAGGCAACGAATGGGATGAACTTTTAAAGGATGAGTTTGAAAAGGACTACTATAAAAAACTCAGAGCTTTTCTTAAGACGGAATATAAAACACGAACTATATATCCCGATATGCACGATATATTTAGTGCACTCAAATATACATCATACAGCGACGTTAAAGCCGTAATTCTCGGTCAGGATCCGTATCATGGAGCACATCAGGCACACGGTCTTTGCTTTTCTGTTAAATACGGAGTTACTCCTCCGCCGTCACTTAAAAATATTTTTAAAGAACTAAATGATGATATAGGTATGAAAATTCCAAACCACGGTAATCTCACCAATTGGGCAAAACAGGGAGTTCTGCTCCTTAACACAGTTCTTACCGTGCGTGAAGGTCAGGCAAACAGCCATAAGGGAATGGGCTGGGAAATCCTAACCGATAAAATTATAAAGCTGCTTAATGAACGTGATAAAGGTATAGTTTTTATACTATGGGGCGGAAATGCTAAACAGAAAATTCCTCTTATAACCAACCCTCATCATAAAATCCTTACCGCCGCCCACCCAAGCCCGCTTTCCGCTTATAACGGTTTTTTCGGCTGCAAGCATTTTTCAGCCGCTAACGCATTCCTTTCGGAAACAGGAACCGATACAATCGATTGGAATTTGGATAATATATAGATAGGTTAATTCGACATAATTTGTTTGCTGAAAAAAATATTACCGAATTTTTCTTGCATTTTTTATAAGATATAAACAAAATATTTATCAAAAATTTGATTAATAGTATATTTAGCATACTTTTTATATGTATTTTCAACATTTTCAAAACATATTTATACTATTTTAAAAATAAATTGTCTTATCATTCTTGACAATAATAAAGTTATTTGATATAATCATTATATGATAGTATGTGATATTATGTATTGGGGTGGGATATTTGATAAAACTGCTTGTTAAGACCTTTGTTACAGACAGCGAAAATATCGAAGATACAAGGGTAAGACAAAGATACGGAATTCTTGCGGGTTTTGTCGGAATAATTCTTAATATAACATTATTTATGCTAAAGCTGATTTCGGCATTAATCACAGGTTCTGTGTCGATAATTGCGGATGCGTTAAATAATCTATCGGATGCCGGTTCATCAATTGTCACGCTTATCGGTTTTAAGGCGGCGGGCAAGCCGGCGGATAACGACCATCCTTTCGGACACGCAAGAGCGGAATATCTATCGGGACTTATAGTTTCGCTTGTAATTATTCTGATGGGTTTTGAGCTTTTTAAAACATCGGTTTCAAAGATTATATCATCTGAAACCGCAGACTTTACTTGGTTTTCGATAGCGGTTCTTATCACGTCGATTTTAGTTAAGCTTTGGATGGCTTATTTCAACAAAAAACTCGGCAAGCTTATAGATTCATCTGTAATGCGGGCGGCGGCTCTTGACAGTTTAAGTGATGTTTGTGCGACTTCGGCGGTATTTTTGACAAGCATAATAGGAAAATTTACAGATTTAAATTTGGATGGCTATGCCGGAGTTTTGGTATCTCTGTTCATAATATACACAGGGTTTACTTCCATTAAGGACAGTCTTGACCCACTGCTTGGTCAGGCTCCCGATAAGGAATTGGTGGAAAAAATCGAGAAAACCGTACTTAAGTATGACGGAATTATAGGTATTCACGAGCTTATAGTTCATAACTATGGTCCAAACTGCCTTATGATTTCCCTTCATGCCGAGGTTTCGTGTGATATGGACATAATGGCGGCTCATGACGTTGTTGACAGAGTAGAGCTTGAGCTTGAAAAGCAATTTAATTGTCATGCCACTATTCATATAGATCCGATTGCTATGGATGATGAAGAAACAATTCTTCTTAAAAATAAGGTTTGTTTGGTTGTTTCGGCTATTGATGAAAAATTGAGTATTCATGATTTCAGAATTAAAAAGAGAACAGATGACGGAATTGATCTTATATTCGACGTGGTTGTTCCGTTCAGATTCAGACTTAGTGACGATGAAATCAGATGCGCTATTTCAAAAGCTGTTCGGGCAATTTCCGAAAATTATTTTGCAATAGTTGAAATTGACAGAGATTTTAGTAAATAAATTTTGCTTTTTTACTTTTCATTTTACATAGTGTGTGGTATAATTGACATAGAAAAATAATTAAATT
>CAMCUJ010000083.1 GCA_945878965.1 uncultured Clostridia bacterium | reverse complement strand
AAACGGTATGAGAACCGACTCTTCATCAAGCTCAAGATCATTATATATAACCGTTAAATTTTCCTCTATCTGAGATTTCTTGAGCTTGTCAAGCTTGGTTGCAACAACCACAGGCTCAAAGCCGGCATTTCTGACCCAATGCATCATCATCTTGTCGTCCTCGGTAGGCTTGTGACGGCTGTCAACAAGCTGAATAATCTGCATAAGATTAATACGCTCGGAAAGATATGTTTCAATCATCTTTCCCCAATTTTCCTTTTCAGTCTTTGAAACCTTCGCATAACCATAACCCGGAAGATCCACAAGCCTTAATTTTTCATCAATCTCATAAAAATTAATTGTAGCCGTCTTTCCCGGTGTACTGCTGGTTCTCGCAAGCTTTTTACGGTTCACAAGACAATTTATAAGCGAGGACTTTCCAACGTTAGACCTGCCTACAAGTGCAATCTCGGGCATATCGGTATTCGGATATTGCTCGGGTCTTACCGCTGTACATAACATTTTAGCATCTGAAAATTCCATATTTAATGCCCCCTTAGTCCTCTGTATATTTAAGTGCGTGTTTAAGCACGGTTTTTATGTCCTTTGCAAAAACAAACTCAACCTCATCACGTATTTTTGCGGGAAGCTCATCAAAGTCCTTTTTGTTGTCAAAAGGAATTATAAGCTTTCGTATTCCCATTCTGTAAGCCGCAAGGGATTTCTCCTTAAGTCCGCCTATAGCAAGCACTCTGCCTCTTATCGAAATTTCACCCGTCATGGCAATATTACGCCTTACAGGTACTCCGCTGAGTGCGGAAATCATAGCGGTTGCCATAGTAATTCCGGCAGACGGTCCGTCTTTTGGAACCGCTCCCTCAGGAACATGTACGTGAATATCGCAGTTCTTGTAAAATTCCTTATCCTTAACCTTAAGCGTATCCGCATTCGCTCTTATATAACTTAACGCCGCCTTTGCCGACTCCTTCATTACATCGCCCAAATTTCCCGTAAGCTCAAGGTTTCCGCTTCCCTCCATTACGTTTACCTCAATAAACAGAGTATCTCCGCCAACCTGTGTCCACGCAAGACCTGTTGCCATTCCTAATGCATCATCGTCGCTCATCTCATCATAAGAGAAAATTCTGCCGCCAAGATACTTTTTAAGAACCGCAGAGCTTATTGTTATGCTCTCTTTGTTTTCCTCAACAATCTCTCTTGCCGTCTTTCGGCATAATGCCGATATCTTTCTTTCGAGTCCTCTGACTCCCGACTCTCTCGTGTAACCCTCTATAAGCTCCTTTAAAATCTTATCCGTAATCTTTATGCTCTTTGCAGAAAGTCCGTGTTTTTTCCTCTGCTTCGGAATTAAATATTTCTTTGCAATATTAAGCTTTTCGTCCTCTGTATATCCCGAAATCTCTATAATATCCATTCGGTCAATAAGCGGTCTTGGTATGTTTTCAATATCATTCGCCGTAGTGATAAACAAAACCTTAGACAAATCAAACGGAAGCTCTAAATAATGGTCACGAAATTCACTGTTCTGCTCAGGATCCAAAACCTCAAGCATTGCAGCCGTCGGGTCACCTCTGAAATCACTTGACATCTTGTCAATCTCGTCAAGAAGTATAAGAGGATTATTGCTCTGAGCCGTTTTAAGTGCCGCAATAATGCGTCCGGGCATAGAACCCACATACGTTCTTCTGTGACCTCTTATCTCCGCTTCATTCTGTATTCCGCCAAGACTGATTCTCGCATACTTTCTGCCAAGTGCCTCGGCAAGCGACTTAACTATTGAAGTCTTACCCGTTCCCGGAGGACCTGCCAAGCAAAGAATTGAACCCGCAGTTTCCGGCGAAAGCTTTCTTACCGCCAAGTATTCTATAATTCGTTCCTTTACCTTTTCAAGTCCGTAGTGGTCACGCTCAAGTATGGACTTTGCTCTTTTGATATTCAGATTTTCCTTTGTGGATATATCCCACGGCAGCTCAAGAACTGTTTGCAAATAGTTTATTCCAAGCCCGAAATCCTGACTGTGTGAGGACATTCTTGCTATTTTTTCAAGCTCCTCATCTATCTTTTTAGCTACACACTCAGGAAGAGTTCTCTTTTCAGCCTCACCTCTTATTCGGTTTACTTCTGTCTTTACTGTATCATCTTCGCCAAGCTCTTCACGTATTGCCTTAAGCTGTTCCCTTAGATAGTAATCACGCTGATTTTTATCTATAGAAATCTTGACCTTATCGTCTATCTCGCTCTCTATTTTTAAAATTTCAATTTCCTTTGTCGCATACAAAACAAGCTTGTCAAGCCTTTTCTGTATGTCACGTTCCTCAAGAATTGACTGCTTATCCATAGGCTTAAGCGGAAAATTCGCAACAGTTATATATGCAAGCTCACCGGGGTCATCAATAGCCATAATAGACGTAACAGCCTCCGGAGTTATACGCTCGGATATGGATAAAAATTCTTCTATAAGATGCTGAACCTTTCGCATCATAACCTCGCACTGAAGCCCGTCCTTACACGGTATATCAGGCTGAACCACAGCGTTTACCATTATAAAATCGTCATTCTCGTGAAACTTCGTAATCCTCGCCCTGTCAAGTCCGTCAACCAAAACTCTCATATTTCCGTTCGGCAGCCTTAATATCTGTTTAACTTCAGCTATAGTTCCGACTTTCATTAAATCATCTTTATTCGGATCGTCTATGAATATATCAGGCTGCATACAAAGCATTATAAGTCTGCCGCCCGTCATTGCGTTCTCTATCGCTGCAACAGATTTCTTTCTGCCAACGTCAAAATGTAAAATCATACCCGGAAATACCGTAAGTCCTTTAAGCGGTATAAGAGGTAATGTATATCTTTTATTTGCCATCTATTATAATACTCCTTTTCATTGTTACCATACTTAAAAACCATATATTTATATCTTATAATTTAAGAACTAATTTAAACATATCTATATACATATAATGTATTTATAAAAAAATATGAACTAAACCTATTTTTTACACATAATATATGCAATTATAGCTATTATATCATAAATCAATAATGAATATCAAGAGTAAACTAAAGATTTTAAAAAATTATATAAAAATATTGCAAAATAATTGACACAGACAATTTTAAATGTTAAAATTTAATTAAAAGCTGCACGTAAATAATGGCTGTTTACATTTATTCTCTACTATACAAATAAAGAAGGGAAATTGATATGAAGCATATATTTATACTGAATTCTCAGACTCAAAAATACAAATACATATTTAAAATAAGAGAAAAGCTTTCTCGTATGAATAATTTTGAGCATCTTGTATTCGATATCGAATACCCTCAGCACGAAAAAGTACTTACAGCAAGAATGTGTGACATTTTCAAAGACGAGGATATCAGATTTTATTGCTTTGGAGATAAAGAAACATTAGGAAACATCATTTCAAGCGTCCCCGATATATCACTGGCAGAATTTGCGGTAATTCCATCTGCACCAAACGATGATTTGCTAAGACATTTTGAGGATCCTCATAAATCATTTTTCAATATAGATTCCTTGATAAACGGAAAGATCGAATATATTGATTATATAGACTTTGGAAGCGTAAGAGTTGTAAATTCTATGTTTTCAAGTATAGGAGCTATTGCTCCCGACTTTTCATTTACACCGGACTATAATCTTTCATTGATTATTGATAGGTTTTTGAAAAAATTTCCGAATAATCTGGCAAATATAATTTATATTTTAATGCAATCTCCGAATGATTACGAAATAACCATTGACGGAAAGAATTATAACGGCAGATATTCTTTTATCCTTTTTCAAAACGGAAAATATTTTCACAACAACTTACAGATTTCAGATAAGAAATCCCTCATAAGCGGTGTTGCAAATATCACCTTGATTAAGGAAACCTCTCTGTTTAATCTGTTTAAATGCTACAAATATATAAAACACGGCGAATACGATAAAATTTCTAAATACGGACAAATATTTCAGGGTAAAAGCTTTGATATTCAAAGCCCCGATAATTCAAAAATACACTTTGTATTTGATGATGTGAAATATGATTTTGCATCAATTCACGGTGAAGTCAAGCATAAAAAGCTTAAGCTTGTAGTACCTAAAAGCGTAAATTTAATTAAAGAATAAATTTAAATTACTTTAAATACAGCGTAAATATAATTTTCAGAAAAGGAGGAAATAATATAGTTTTCTTATCTTTATAACTATATTAATATATCAAAATGACTACAGGAAAATATATGAAAAGAACTGAATTTATGCTTATAATGATATTTGGTTTTCTCCTCCAGATTGCAGGAGCAATAATGTCCCCTCCGGGTATATGGTTCTATATATTGTTGACATTTTGGGTTGTTGTTACAATATATTTCTGTTTTGCCAAAAACAATATATATAAATTTCACGGCTACATAGGAGCAACATCGGCTATAAGCATACTTAGTGTACTTTGCTACTATACGGATAAGTTTCAAACTTCACAGATTATACTTTTAACCGCCATCTGTTTTTGTGCGCTTTTCCGTCAGACTAAGGTAAATATTTATGCCTCTGTGCTATTAACCATTGTTGAAATAATTATATATGTTTTTTTCAAACAAAACCTTTATGAAAACGATTTAATGTTTTTTCTAAGCTCAATTCTTCCGGGATATTTCGCGCAGATTTATTTGATAATTCTTCTTAGAATTATTGAAAAGAGGGAGCTTATTTATCATCAAAAGACACAGAGTGCCGAAGAGCTTCTGAAGGTTGTTGAAATGAAAAAAATAGAAACCGAAACCGCAAACAGAACAAAAACCGAGTTTCTTGCAAATATGTCACACGAAATAAGAACTCCGATAAATTCTATACTCGGATTTAACGAGCTTATACTTCGTGAGGCACGTGATGATAATAATGCACAGATAATTAAATATTCGGAAAATACTCTTCAGGCGGGAAAAACTCTGCTTTCAATAATAAACGATATTCTTGATTTTTCAAAGATAGAATCGGGAAAATCCGAGCTTATTCCGGAAAGATATGAGCTTTGTGCGCTTCTTCACGAAACCATAACTATAATTAAGCAGAGAGCGGTTGATAAAAAGCTTGAATTTATAACAGATATATCAGATGATATTCCGCATATACTTTACGGTGATAAAAATCATATCAAGCAGATAATGCTTAATCTTCTCTCTAATGCTGTAAAGTATACTTCTACAGGTTCGATAACACTTACAATCTACAGCGAACCTCATAAAAATGAAGAATTATCTGACGGTTTAAATGTATCAGATAATGAAAACGTTGTTAACAACATACAGTATGATGACAAGACAGTTATAGATTTACATATCTCAGTTAAAGATACGGGAATCGGAATTAAAATGTCCGAGCTTTCAAAGCTTTTTGAGGAATTCAACCGACTTGACTCAAGAAGAAACAAGAGTATTGAGGGAACAGGTCTTGGCTTGGTTATTACAAAATTCTGGACAGAACGTATGGGCGGAAAAATTGATGTTAAGAGTAAATATGAAATCGGTTCTACATTCTCTGTAGTTATTCCGCAGGTAGTTCTATCCGATGAAACAATTGGCATATACAAGGATACTTACATTGAAACTCTTGATAACTTAAAGGTATACAAAGAACCCTTTACAGCACCGAATGCAAAAATACTTGTTGTTGACGATAATGAAATGAATCTTGCAGTTTTTGTCGGACTTTTAAAGAAAACTCAGATACAGATTGATACGGCTCTCAGCGGTAAAGAATGTCTTAATCTTATAAAAGAAAAGAAGTATGATATAATATTTATGGATCATATGATGCCTATATTAAATGGTGTTGAAACGCTTCACAAAATGCGGAATTCGACAAAGCACTTATGCACAGAAACACCTGTAATATCCCTTACAGCTAATGCAATTACGGGAATGCGTGCATATTACATAAACGAAGGCTTTGCCGATTATATTTCAAAACCTATCACACCTGATATACTTGAAAATATGATACTTAAATATTTACCGAAAAATCTTATTGTCAAGACAACCGATAAAGTGAACACTACAGCAAGTACAGCAAATACAGAAAGTACAGAAAGCAAAGCAACTGAAAAACAATTTATAAAGCAGCCGGAAATTATCACATATAATGATAATAGTTCTGAAAATTCAGACTCAGCACCGGAATTGGATTTAGATTTTTCAGTTCTTGAAAAGCACGGAATTAATTTGCATAATGGAATGTTATATGCCGGAAATGATAATGATACTTATATTTTCAGCCTAAAGCATTTCACCAACTCTAAGGAAAAAGTTCTTTCCAAGTTAAAAAGCTTTAAGGACGAGGGCAATTACAGTGAATATTCAATACAAATTCATGCTCTCAAAGGAAATCTCAGAACTATTGGCGCAGATGATTTATCGGAGTTTGCAAGAAAGCAGGAGGAATACACCAAAACTCATACTGATATGAACTATGTAAACGAAACCTTCGATGAATTAACCGAAAAGGTTCAAAATCTTTGCA
>CAMCUJ010000082.1 GCA_945878965.1 uncultured Clostridia bacterium | reverse complement strand
CTGTTTGGAGGAATACCGGCGACAGGCGCTATTGCAAGAACTGCCGCAAACATTAAAAACGGCGGAAGAACTCCGATTGCCGGAATGGTTCACGCAGTAGTATTGTTTATAACCCTTATAGTGCTTATGCCTTATGCGGCACTTATTCCAATGCCGGCAATTGCAGCTATACTTTTTGTTGTAGCTTATAATATGAGTGAATGGAGAGAATTTGTAAATCTTCTTAAGAGCTCACCGAAGAGTGATATATGCGTTCTTCTTACAACTTTCATTCTTACGGTAGTATTTGACCTTGTTGTAGCTATTTGTGCAGGCTTTATAATAGCGGCTGTATTATTTATAAAGAGAATGTCGGATGTTACAGAGGTTTCCGGATGGAAATACGTTGATGAGGAAGAAGACGCAGACGCTATCGGTTTAAAGGTAGTTCCGAAGAATACTTATGTATTTGAAATTACAGGTCCTATGTTCTTTGGTGCATCGGACAAGTTCTCGATGGTTGTCGATAAGGTTAAAAAAGGTGTTGTTATATTGAGAATGAGAAGTGTTCCGGCACTTGATGCAACGGCACTTCACAGCCTTGAAAACATCTATAGAATATGTAAACGCAGAGGTGTAACTCTGGTATTTTCACATGTTAATGAACAGCCTATGTCGGTGCTTAAGAAATCGGGATTTTATGATAAGATAGGTGCGGAAAACTGTTGCAGTAACATAGATGAAGCACTTGAATATGCGGCACAGTTAGTAAATGCATAACTCGTAATGTGTAATTGCGTTGCGGTAAGTGTTTGCATAAAGAGTCTTGCTGACGAGATTTGAATATAACTAAATCAAGATGTCCCCCGTATCTTAGGCGGTGGGTTCCACTTGATTTTTTCGGTGGGAGTACCTTTTTCCCACCGAAAACGTTGAATGACGCGGCTGTGCCGCTTATTGAATTCCCCGCTGAAATCCCGAGGAGCTAACGCTCCGTGCGTCGGGTTGCAATCTGCCCGGGGCTCTGTTCCTTGCAAGCAAAGCAAGAGCGTTGCTCCGATTTAAAATAATTAACAATAATTTTCTACTTTACGGCACGACGGAATATCCGCTGTGCCGTTTAAGCTTTGTGAAATTTTTTTAATTCAATTATATCTATTGACAAGTTAATACAAGAGGTATAAAATAATAGTATACGAATTTTAAAATCAGATGTAATGATATGTAGAGTTATGTAATAATATATTCTGCGTTTGAGTAAAGGAGGATGGTTTTGTGGAGAAAACACCGTTGTCTTTAAGAAAGCATATTGCAATATTCGGAAATGTAAATTCCGGAAAATCCACACTTTTTAATGCACTTATAGGTCAAGATGTAGCTATAGTTTCAAATGTTAAGGGAACTACTACTGATCCGGTTACAAAAAGTATGGAGCTTATACCTTACGGACCTGTTGCGGTTATTGATACCGCTGGTCTTTCAGACGATACGGAGCTTGGTGCAAAACGTATAGAAAAAACTAAAGACATTCTAAAGCGAACCGACCTTATTATATATACAAAAGATATAAACTCTGATGAAGAAATTATTATATTGGATAACAATATACCTTTTATTCCGGTATATACAAAATGTGATACTGCATCGGAAAGTGTGATTATTGACAAGAAAAAGACTGAACCAAATGCTGTATTTTTATATAATGCAGATGCTGAAAATTTGGAAAAACTTAAGCTTAAAATGATTGAGGAGCTTGAAAAGCTGAATGAGGAAAGCGAAACCCTTATAGGTGACTTGGTAGAAAAAAACGGAAGTGTAGTTCTTGTAATTCCTATTGACAGTGCCGCACCGAAGGGCAGAATTATACTCCCACAGGTTCAGGTTTTAAGGGATTGCTTAGACCATGATATAAAGGCGTATGTTACCAAGGAAACAACACTTAAGGAGGCACTTGATGATTTAAAGAAGGTGGATCTTGTTGTAACCGATTCGCAGGCGTTTAAGTTAGTTTCTGAAATTGTTCCAAGAGAAATTCCGCTCACCTCGTTTTCTATGCTTTTAGCACGTCAAAAGGGCAATTTTAATCAGCTTCTTGACGGAATTTCGGCTGTTCGCAATTTAAAGGATAACGATACTGTTTTAGTTCTTGAGGGCTGTACGCATAATACCACTCATGAGGATATAGGAAGAATTAAAATTCCGGCAGGCTTGCAGAAAAAGCTTGGTATTAAGCTGAATTTTGAATATTATACGGCTTATGATTTTCCAAAGGATTTGAGCCGTTATTCGCTTGCAATTCAATGCGGCGGCTGTATGATTAATAAAAAAGAGATAAACAGCCGTCTTAAAATAATGAAAGAAAATTCATTAAGCGTTACAAATTACGGAATTATTCTTGCGTATCTGAATGGAATTTTAGACAGAGCAAGCGAGATTTTCGGAAAGTAATGTTTTGATTTATCACGAGGTGATAATATTGAATTTGACAAATCGGCTTTAAAGAATTAAAATATAGATATATGTTATTTATATGTTTTGTTCCCGACAGATAAATAAAGGGTAATGCCAAGCTTAAAACTTAATAATTAATTAAAAGGGACGGAAAGGTAATGACGATAAAATGTATGATAAGAAATCATTAAAGGCTGAAGAATTCATCAGCGATGAAGAAATTTTAGACACCATTGAATATGCAAAGGCTAATAAAAGCAATGCCGAACTTATTGATGAAATTTTAAACAAGGCTCGTGAGCTTAAGGGACTTTCACATAGAGAAGCTGCAGTTCTTCTTGAGTGTGATATTAAAGATAAGGAACAAGAGATATTTGCACTTGCAAAAGAGATAAAAAACAAATTTTACGGTAACAGAATAGTAATGTTTGCACCTCTTTATTTATCGAATTATTGTGTAAACGGCTGTACCTACTGTCCGTATCATTACAAAAATAAGCATATAAAACGAAAGAAGCTTACTCAGGAAGAAATAAAGCAGGAGGTAATTGCACTTCAGGATTTGGGACATAAGCGTCTGGCTCTTGAAACAGGCGAGGACCCTGTAAATAACCCGATTGAATATATTCTTGAGAGTATTAAGACTATATACGGAATTAAGCATAAAAACGGTGCTATACGCCGTGTAAATGTTAATATTGCCGCAACAACCGTAGAGAACTACAGAAAGCTTAAGGATGCCGGAATCGGTACATATATATTGTTCCAGGAAACATATAATAAAAAGAGCTACGAAGAGCTTCACCCGACAGGTCCAAAACACGATTATGCGTATCATACAGAGGCTATGGACAGAGCAATGGACGGTGGAATTGACGATGTAGGTATTGGCGTACTATTCGGACTTAATCTTTACAGATACGATTTTATAGGACTTTTAATGCATGCCGAGCATTTGGAGGCGGCAAAGGGAGTAGGACCTCATACTATAAGTGTTCCCCGCATTCGTCCGGCTGATGATATAAATCCGGAGGAATTTGAGAATGCTATTTCTGATGAGATATTTCAGAGAATTGTAGCTGTTCTAAGAATTGCAGTTCCATATACGGGAATTATAGTTTCTACAAGAGAAAGTCAGAAGACAAGAGAAAAGGTTCTTGAGCTTGGAGTTTCGCAGATAAGCGGAGGTTCAAGAACAAGCGTCGGCGGTTATGTTGAGGAGGAAGATGAAGACGATAATTCCGCTCAGTTTGAAACAAGTGACAGAAGAACTCTTGATGAGGTTGTGAACTGGCTGCTTTCTCTTGGCTTCATTCCAAGCTTTTGTACGGCTTGCTATCGAGAAGGAAGAACGGGAGATCGATTTATGTCACTTGTGAAGTCGGGTCAGATTGCTAACTGCTGTCAGCCTAATGCTCTTATGACTCTTAAGGAATATTTGGAGGATTATGCTTCAAGTGAAACCAAGGAGAAGGGTATTAAGGTTATTGAAAAGGAAATTAACAATATTCCGAATGAAAAGGTTAGAAAATTAGTTATTGATAATCTTAAGAACATTGAAAACGGACAGCGTGATTTCAGAGTTTAAGCTGTAAAGGCATATGATGCCGGCTAATATTATTTTTGCGGTTTGGGGGCGTGAGTATTGAAAATTCTGGTTACCGGAGGCTGTGGTTATATAGGCAGTCATATCTGTCTTGAGCTTATTAAAGGCGGATATGAGGTAATTGCTCTTGATAACTGTATGAATTCGGATACAAGCTCAATTGATGCAATCAATAATATTAGCGGCAGCCGTATAAAGCTTTATAATTGTGATGTAAATGATTATTCGGCCTTAGCTGAGATTTTTAAAAATGAAAGAATAGGCGGCGTTATACACCTTGCTATGAAAAAGAAATACCGTACGGTATCAAACAGCTTGGATTTTGATTATTATATTGATAATGTAAGCGGAATTTTAGGACTTATTAAGGTGATGAGTGAATATGAGGTTTTTAACCTCATATTTGCATCATCTGCCGCAGTTTACGGAGTGACAAAGGAAAGTCCTGTGACTGAAGCTTTTCCGCTTGACGGTAATTCTGATTATGCAACGGTTAAAATAATGCAGGAAATGATTCTTAACGATTTGGTAAGAAGTGATAAACGCTTTTCGGTAACGGTGCTGAGATACTTTAATCCTATCGGAGCGGATGAAAGCGGATTACTTGGCGAAAATATAAATAATACAGCACCTAATATTATTCCGCATATTATAAATGTTATTTCGGGCAAAAGAGCTGAGCTTTTGGTTTACGGCGGATACAAAAGCACAAAGGATAGCTCGGGTGTACGGGATTATATTCATGTAAGCGATGTGGCTAAGGCTCATATAAATGTTATTGAGCGGAAATTTAATAAAAGCGGAATTTATAAATATAATATCGGCTGCGGAGTCGGACATTCGGTTATTGAGCTTATAAATGAGTTTGAAAAAATTTCGGGAAAGAAAATTCCATACAGAATTGTTTCTCCAAAGGCTGTTGAGGCGGAAATAAGCTGTGCTGACATTACAAGGGCGAAAAATGAGTTGGGATTTGAGCCGAAATGCAGTTTAAAGCTGATGTGTGAAACGGAATTTAACAGATATAAAAAATGGGGCAGAGGAAATTAAATGAAATCCAAACAGAATAAGAAAAGTAAAATGGTTCGGAGAACAAAAAAGAATATAAAAAAAAGATTCCTCGGCGAGATTGCAATTTTTGAAATAATATTATGTATATTTGTTATAATGATACATTTGTGTTCCGAACCGCTTGACAGTTTTGAAAAGGGAAGTGCTATTTCCACAGTATTCTTTTTTGTAAATAAGATTATTTCGTTTGCGGTGTTGGGAATTATATTTTCAATCGGTTTAAAGATGATTTATAATTTAAAAACCTTATAATATTTTAAATTTATATCGCACAGAATAACCAAGATATATTTTCCGTATATTTTCTGGGTATGTTCATATTATTTATTTTTTGTATATTATATGAAGTATTTTGATTTCAGTATAGTGGATTTGCTTAAGTATATAGGAATAGGTGATTTGGTTGCACATTTTTATTTTATACTTATAATAATGCAGTTTTATCTGCTGTTTCCGCTTATTAAGCTTTATGTAAATAAAATTCATGCCGGAATAGGAATTATATTTGCGGTATTTGTAACTGTAATATCAAAAGCCTGTCTTATGGGATATCAATATAATGACCGAATTTTTTTGACCTATTTTGTATTTTTTATACTCGGCTGCTATGTAGGAAAAAATTATAAATCGGCACTTAAGCTTTTAAATCAGTTAAGATACGGAATATATCTGCTTGCAATCGGATTTGGATTTGCATATATGAGCTGTTCATACAGTGAGTTTTTAGGGGTTTCATATTTTGAATTTACAGAGGTTTTAAAAATATTCTTTTGTATATTTATGTTCTTATCAATGTTTATAATTTTAGTAAACCGAAAAGCAGTAAATAAATGGTCCGAAAGCTCGTTGGTAAAGCTTTTAGGGGCTTCGACATTCTATGTGTATCTTATTCACTGTATGCTGATTTTTGCAGCTGAACAGGAGCTTACGCGGCTTGGTATTTCATCTGTAATTATAAGATTTGCTATAAAGTTCGTGTTTGTGTATGTAGGTTCATTCCTTTTGAGTGCTTTGTATGTAAGGCTCAAACGTGCTATAGGTACTTTATTTTATAGGACTCCCTAACGCAAGTAAAGCAGAGTGAGGTCAAGGGAGAGAATCTCCCTTGGTGACGGCGGTCACCATGCCTACGCCGACAGCGGTTGCACAGGACAACTTTGACGGCTCCCGAAAAATTAAATGGAACCCCCGTCTAAGAGGCGGGGGACATCTGCGCATATGACGGTTTTAATATTTTTTAGAGCGTGAATGTTTATTCGCAATGCTTACGCAATGCTTAGATGTCGTCTTGTCCCGCTTAAATGTCTTTTCGAACCAAGTCTATTGACAAGAATAAAATAAAATTTTATAATAAACTGTGTATAGTTTAATATAGGCGACTTATTTAACTTACAAAATTACATATATTAAATTTCATTGCAATACGAATTTTTACAATGTAAAAATTCGTTTATATATATATTTAAATGTAGAGGAGGAATTTTAATGACAACAAAATTCAAAAAACCAATAGCATTATTGCTTGCGGTCGCAATAGCAATGCTGCTGAATTT
>CAMCUJ010000081.1 GCA_945878965.1 uncultured Clostridia bacterium | reverse complement strand
GCCTTTACTGACTGCTCCGACAAATATGACAATAGCTTTTCACGAGTGGTACGCTGCGACATATGTCCAAGCTTTTGTGTAAGCATTCTGTTTTTCTCGGCAATTACCGAAAAGAAGTTTTGTATAAGCCTTGAATGAAAACGGCAGGCTGAAGAACACACAGTAAGAATTCGGTTAAAATCAAGAAACAATACACTGCTGTCCTCCGTTGTAATCACATTATTAAGCATTGCACCGCTGCCCGAAACAGCATATGCTTCGCCGAAAATCTCTCCCTGAGATATTTCATTTAATATACTTAAATTTCCCCAATAATCTTCACGCTGAATGTGTACGCTTCCCTCCAAAAGCAGTGCAACCGCCGATATATTCTCACCAGTACGAAAAATATACTCTCCCTTTCGGTAGCTTCGCTTTTCCGCAGATAAGCAGCTTAGCATATCCTCAATTTCATTCTCATTTATTCCCAAGAATAGCTTTGACATTTTTAATATCTGTAAATATTTTTTCATAAAAAGCTCCTTTGTGTTGTAAATACAACAGACTTGTTTCTTTTATTATAATATAATATATTTACAAAGTCAAGGCTATACCGTTAAGCCACGGTATAGCCTGCAAATATATAATAAATTCAGGAGGATATTGTAATGATAAGAAGAATTATTCAGATAGATGAAGAAAAATGCAATGGCTGCGGAGCATGTGCAGCAGCCTGTCACGAAGGAGCAATCGGCATAATAGACGGAAAGGCAAAGCTGCTTCGTGATGATTACTGCGACGGTCTTGGTGACTGTCTGCCAACGTGTCCGACAGAAGCGATTACCTTTGTTGAGCGTGAAGCCGCCGCATATGATGAGGCAGCAGTAAAAGCCGCTCAGAAAAAGAAAGAGAAGAAATTGCCGTGCGGCTGTCCGGGAACAAATATAAAGCAAATATCTCACAAATCGGATACTCAAAGCAATTCATACAGTTATGATATTAACAGTAGGCTGTCACAGTGGCCGGTTCAGATTAAGCTTGTGCCGGCAAACGCAACGTATTTTAACGGTGCAAATCTACTGATTGCCGCAGACTGTACTGCATACGCCTATGGAAATTTCCATGAGAAATTTATCGAAAATCATATTACACTTATAGGCTGTCCCAAGCTTGACAACACAGACTATTCTGAAAAGCTGGCAGAAATCATACGTGAAAATGATATAAAAAGTGTAACGGTTGCAAGAATGGAGGTTCCGTGCTGCGGCGGTATAGAGAACGCCGTTAAAACAGCATTACAGAAAAGCGGTAAATTAATTCCGTGCGAGGTTGCTGTTATTTCAACTGACGGAAATATTAAGTAAAGGAATTATCAAAGTGAAAAACTGCTGTATTTGGAAAATTCACTTCAAATACAGCAGTCCTGTTTTATTACATATTTATTAACTCTATTTATTCAATTCCTCATCTAAGAGCGCCCATTCCTCATAAAGCTCATCAATCTCTGCCTTACACGCTTCAAGACGCTGACACTTTTCGTTCATAAGAACATAATCCGAATATATTTTTTCATCCGTCATTTCGGTTTCCAAAGCTTCAATCTCCGCTTCACGCTCAGAAATTAAAGTTTCAATTTCCTTAAGCCTTAGCTTATGCTTAGTATCAAGCTTTCTCTGCTCCTTTGACCTATAAAATGAATTGCCGCTCTTATTTTCTTCAGCTGAATTTTCATTTTTCAATGCCTTTTCAGCCTGAATTTTCTGCTCATTCTCCGCTGTTTTTAACGCCAAACGTTCCTTATAATAATCGTAATTTCCCTGATATATGTCAATTCCGTCACGCTTAATTTCAATTATCTTCTGCGGAACCTTATTAAGCAGATATCTATCGTGTGATACGAATATAAGCGTACCCTCATAATCAAGAAGCGCCTTTTCGAGAACCTCCTTTGACGGTAAATCCAAATGGTTGGTAGGCTCGTCAAGAATTATTACATTAGATTTTTCAAGCATTATAATGCAAAATGCAAGCTTTGCACGTTCACCGCCGCTTATAACGCTTACCGGCTTATAGACATCATCCTTTGTAAGAAGTACATTTCCAAGCACACGTCTTATTTCAGACTCGGAAATATCGGGAAATCTGTCCCACAGCTCGTCAAGTGCTATTTTGTTATAGTCAAGATTAAGGTTTTCCTGCTCATAATAGCTTATTGTGCAATTTTTACCCCACTCTATCTCACCGTTAAGCTTTGGAATAAGATTTTGAATTGTCTTTAAGAATGACGATTTTCCGATTCCGTTATCGCCGATTATAGCAATTCTCTCACCACGTTTTACATCAAGGCTTAAATTGCGGCACAAAACCTTTTTTTCATCACCTACGCAAACATCTAAGTTCCTTACGGTTAAAACATCTTTATAAGGCTGTTTCTTAATTTCAAACTTAAGACGCATTTTTGAAAGCTCACCGTCCGGCTTTTCAATAATGTCCATAGCCTCAAGAGCCTTTACCCTTGACTTTGCACTTGCTGAGGTTGAGGCTCTCGCCATATTTCTGTCGATGTAATCCTGCATCTGTGCAATCTGAATTTGCTGCATTTCATATTCTTTTTCAAGACGTTCCCTCTGCTGCTCCTTAAGAACAAGATACTTTGAATAATTACCCTTATAGCTTGTAAGTCTGCCTCTTTCTATTTCAAATATATTGTCAACGGTTTTGTCAAGAAAATATCTGTCATGAGATACTATCAAAACCGCACCGCTGTATGAAATCAGATAATCTTCAAGCCAGTTAAGAGTTTTGAAATCCAAATGGTTGGTAGGCTCATCAAGTATAAGTAAATTCGGCTCCTCAAGAAGAAGTCTTGCAATAGCCAAACGAGTCTTTTCACCGCCGCTGAGCGTACTTATTACAGTATCGTTATCCTTATCCCTAAAGCCCATTCCGTTAAGTATCATTTTAATTTTTACATCTATGTTATAACCGTCACAGCTTTCAAAGAATATCTGATTTTTTGAATACTCCGCAGAAATACGCTTATATTCATCTGAATTATGGTCAGTAAGCTCTGCCATTTTAACCTCAAGCTCACGCATTTTCTTTTCAGCACTTAAAACATCGGAAAATACACTTCGCATCTCCTTATAAATCGTACTCGTTCGCTCAAGTCCGTTATTCTGTTTTAAATATCCGATTGACATTGCGGGATTTTTATAAATATTTCCGCTGTCCTCGCTTAATGCTCCGACTATTATACTAAGAAGGGTGGATTTTCCCGCTCCGTTTACTCCGATAAGACCATAGCGGCATTTTTCCTCTATGGTCAGATTTATATTTTTAAGTATAACGTCATCGCCGAAGCTTTTGTTTAATTTTTCTATTGATATTAACATAACTGTTTCCTGTTTCTAATTTTTTCGTATTGTTTTTCATATATAACTATTCCCTGTCATATTTCAGGCAGGGAATAATCTATTAATTTTTAACCTTTAAAGTTGTAACCCGATTCCAGCATTTTGATATTGAAATCCGCAAGATCTGCCTTTGATTTTGAGATATTATCTCTCATACTCTGCTCAATATCCTTAAGCGGAATTTCCTTCATAATCTCAATAAGCTTACCTGTCATAACCATATTTCCAAGGCGGTCATCGCCGTTATCTGCCGCAATCTGCTTTGCCGGAATATACACAACATTTACATCATCACGTTTCACCTTATCTTCAATATAAATGCTGTCAACAATAATTGTGCCGCCCGGCTTTACGCTGTCTTCAAACTTATCAAGCGACGGTTTGTTCATAACTATAAGTATGTCCGGTCTTGTTACAATCGGTGAACCGATAGGCTCATCCGATATTATAATCTGACAGTTTGCAGTTCCGCCGCGCATTTCGGGACCATAAGACGGAAGCCACGAAACATTCTTTCCAATATCCATTCCGGCATGGGCAATTACCTTGCCCGAGAACAACACGCCCTGTCCTCCAAATCCCGCAATTATCAACTCGTACATATATCTCGCTTCCTTTCTCAGTCTTTATCAGTATAGTCGCAGTATACTCCAAGCGGATAATGCGGCATCATATTCTCTCTCAGCCATTCGAGTGCCTCATCAGGCTCCTTGCCCCAGTTCGTAGGGCAGGTAGACAAAACCTCAACAAGCGAAAAGCCTTTCTTATTCTTCTGACATTCAAAAGCCTTTCTTATAGCCGCTTTAGCCTTCTTTATATTCTGAACGCTGTCAACCGAAACCCTTTCGATATACGCCGCTCCCTCAACCGTTGAAAGAAGCTCGCAAACTCTTAAAGGATAACCCTGATTTTCAACCTTTCTGCCATACGGTGTAGTCTGCGTAACCTGTCCCACAAGTGAAGTAGGCGCCATCTGACCGCCCGTCATTCCGTATATCGCATTGTTTACAAATATAACTGTAATATTTTCAGAACGTGCCGCCGCATGAACTATTTCAGCAGTTCCTATAGCCGCCAAATCTCCATCGCCCTGATACGTAAATACAAATTTATCCGGATGAACCCTCTTTATACCTGTTGCAACTGCCGGTGCTCTGCCGTGTGCCGCCTGCTGTATATCAAATTCAAAGAAATTATATGCAGTAACACTGCAGCCGACAGGTGCTATTCCTATAGTTTCACCCTCTATTCCCATTTCATCTATAACCTCTGCAACAAGTCTGTGTATTATTCCGTGCGTACAGCCCGGACAATATGAATTAACTACATTACTTAATGAATGAGGTCTTTCAAATAAAACTTCCATATCTTTCAAGCCTTTCTGCCTAAATTATTAGAGTCCGTTAAATTAACGCTCTTTAGGCTCTCAAATCAGGGAATTTCCCCAAACTATCAAACTGTATACTAATAAATTCTCTTAATTTCTTCAACTATATCTTCCTTACCCGGAACCATACCGCCCGACCTTCCGAAGAAATGTACCTCCGAACGACCCTTGGTGCATCGCTCAACGTCTTCTACCATCTGACCCATACTAAGCTCAACCGATAAGAATTTTTTAGCGGTTTTTGAACGCTCATCAAAAATCTTCTCAGGGAACGGCCAAAGCGTTATAGGTCTTATAAGTCCTACCTTATAGCCTTCCTCTCTCAAAATGTTAATCGCCGAAAGCGCTACTCTTGAAACCGTTCCGTAAGCCGTTACAATAAGCTCTGCGTCCTCTGTATAAACCTCCTCATACATAGGCTCTTTTTCCTTAATAACCGCATACTTTTCATATCTCTTGATATTTAAGTATTCAAGCTCCTCAGGGCTTAAGTAAAGAGAATTGATTATATTCTTTTTACGCTTCATTTCAGTTCCGGTAGTTGCCCATTCCTTTTCGGGAAGCGAGCTTAAATCTATCGGCTCTGAAAATTCAACCGGCTCCATCATCTGACCAAGCATTCCATCACCCATAATCATAGCCGGATTTCTGTATTCATCAGCCTTTTCAAATGCCTTAGCCGTTAAATCCACAAGCTCCTGAATTGATGCCGGAGCATAAACCAGTAATCTGTAATCACCGTGACCTCCGCCCTTGGTTGCCTGAAAATAATCCGACTGTGCCGCCTGTATTCCGCCGAGCCCCGGACCGCCTCGTACTATATTTACTATAACACATGGCAAATCTGCCGCCGCTATGTATGAAATACCTTCGGATTTAAGGCTGATTCCCGGACTTGATGAGCTTGTCATTACTCTCGCTCCGGCTCCCGCCGCTCCGTATACCATATTTATTGCTGCAACCTCACTCTCAGCCTGTAAAAATGTTCCGCCTATCTTTGGCATTTTCTTAGCCATATACGCTGCAAGCTCGGTCTGAGGGGTTATCGGATAACCAAAGAAAAATCTACAGCCATTTCTCATTGCCGCCTCCGCTAAAGCCTCGTTTCCTTTCATCAAAAACTTCTTCGCCATTTTTCTACCTCGCTTTCAAAGACCAAAGCCTAATCCTTTACTATTTTTATTACACAATCCGGACACATGGTCGCACAAAACTTACAGCCTATGCACTCCTCTTGGTTTTTTACAGTTGCCGGGTGAAAACCCTTGGCGTTTATTCTGTCTTCCGCCATAACAACTATCTTTTTCGGACATACAGTAGTGCAAAGCCTGCATCCTTTACACTTGTCCTCATCAAAAATTAATCTTGGCATTTTCTCGCCTTCTTCCATAGTTTATTTGTTTAATCTATCCCAAAATACCGGCTGCATCCGGTAAACTCACATTCTATATCAAACTATATCAAAATTGCTGATCCTAAGCCTAAAATTTAAGCTTTAAGAATAATTCAATCGGAAATTTCATACTCTCATACTCAGACGGAAGCTCATCCAATATTTCCTTGATTCCACTTATATATCTTATCGGAATTCCCGTTTTCTCCGAAACAGCTTCCGCAAGCCTCTGTCCGTCAAGCACATTTTTAACCGTTGTATATTCCTTTAAATGAGTATTATTGATTATCGCATTAATCTTAAGTCTTGAAGCATCTTCTATACTTCTGAAAATATCCATAGCACCATCTAAGTTATCGGTTATGATTCTTCTCTCGTTAAGAACAAAGAACATATCATAATCTTCCGCAAGAAATCTGCTTCTGTATCTTCCGAGAGGTGTTGCTCCGTCATCATCACCGCCAACATCAAATACCGCATAATAATCTTTATTTTCAAAAAGCATATTTATCTCAGCCGGAAGTGCGGGATTTTCAATATTGCTGTTCGCAAACTGCGACGCTATAACCTTTATTCCTCTTGAGGTTAAAAATTCTTC
>CAMCUJ010000080.1 GCA_945878965.1 uncultured Clostridia bacterium | reverse complement strand
TTCCAAAGGTCTGAAGCTCTATTACATCATTATCACCGTTTATATCCTGTATAGTCTTTAAAGATATAAGTGCATTATTCTCCAATCAGAATTCCTCCTTTGTGAAAATATTTGTTCTTTTTGCTCGCCCAAAAAGAACAAAAAACGGCGGTCGGGGAGTTCACCGACACCCCTCAGCGTTCCTTAAAGATATGTGTTATTCTATTCGGATTTTTTTCGCACGTCAAGCGTGAGTTTATCTTTTGCAGAACGTATCCTTTTGCTAAACGCTGCGTCAAGGCTTATGCTTGAGGTTTTTCCTCTTTCGTTTATGGTTTAAGCGTGGGTTAGTTGTTTCCTTTCCCATTACGCCCCGTCGACGTTAGCCGTATCAGTATTTCTCTATCTCAATTCTTGAAACTCCGCCCTGAATTTCACGGTTCAGAAATAATCCGCCAAGCTCCGAAAAGCTTTCAACCGTATCGCTTACAAAATATTTAACATTGCCCTTTTTATTCTTGTCGCAGCTAAGTCCAAGCTCGTCAAGCCGTAATTTCGCATAATCGGCAGCCGCCGCTCCGGAATCTATAAGCGTCACATTATCCCCCATTATCCTTGAAATAACAGGCTTAAGCAGCGGATAATGCGTACAGCCGAGAATTATGGTGTCAACCTTTTCTCTTTTCATAGGCTCTAAATATTCATTCGCAATAAGCTCTGTAACCTCAGAGTCAATATAACCGTTCTCAACAAGCGGTACAAACATAGGACACGCCTGCTGAAAAACCTTAGCATCGGGATTTAAATTTTCAATAAACTCAGCATACTTTCCGCTCTTTATAGTTCCCGAGGTTCCAAGAACTCCGATTTTATTGTTTTTTGTTGCCTTAACCGCAAGCCTTGCCGCCGGCTCTAAAACTCCTGAAATTTCAATGTCATATTCGCCTTGAATATTAGGAAGTGCCGCACTGCTTGCCGTTCCGCAGGCAATTATTATATACTTTATATCAAAGCTCTTCAAAAAATTAATGTCCTGTCTTACATATTTGACGATTGTATCGGCTCCTCTTGTTCCGTACGGAACTCTGCCTGTATCTCCAAAATAAATTATATCCTCCGAGGGCATAATTCTCAGTACCTCTTTAACACAGGTAAGCCCCCCAAGACCCGAATCAAATATCCCTATCGGTCTGTTATCCATATCCAAATCATTCCTCTATATAAGTATTAGGCATATATTACCTAATCAAACTTTAAATCCTCACGGCTTAACGCAAATTCTATATGCTTATCAATCAAATCACAGCACTTAATTCCTGATTTTTCCCAAAGCTTCGGATACATACTTATAGGTGTAAATCCCGGAAGTGTGTTTATCTCATTAAGATATATTTCATCTGTATCCCTGTCAACGAAAAAGTCAACTCTTGAAAGTCCTCTGCATTCACAAATTCTATACGCACGCTTCGCATATTCCTTAATTCTTTCACAAATTTCATCCGAAACGGGTGCCGGCATCATAAGCGATGAATTTTCATCCTCATACTTCGCCTCAAAATCATAGAACTCCTTCGCCGGCTTAATCTCACCTAAAATATCGGACGTCACAGGCTCAAGATTTCCCATAACGCTGCATTCAACCTCACGGGCATTAACCGCACGCTCAATAAGTACCTTGTAATCCTCTTTAAGTGCAATTTCAACCCCTTTTTTTAATTCCGACTCATTATTCGCCTTTGTAACTCCGACAGATGAACCGGCAGACGATGGCTTTATAAAGCACGGATAGCCAAGCTTTTCTTCTATCAATTTAACATCAAGAGTATCGCCAAGCTTGTATTCAACCCAATCCGCCTGCGGAATTTCAGCCTTTTCAAACAGAATTTTAGCAACGCATTTATCCATACAAACCGCACTGCCTATAACTCCTGCTCCGACATACGGAATTCCGGCAATCTCAAAATAGCCCTGAATTGTGCCGTCCTCACCGTTCTTTCCGTGAAGCACGGGATACATTACATCTATATAAATTTTTTTAAATTCTTCTTCATCATTAACTACAATTATTGCCTTATCGGAGCGGTTTGGTGAAAGCATAGCCTTTCCGCTTGTGTGCTTCTCCCACTCGCCTGCATCTAATGTGTCAGTGTCGCCTGTGTAATAAAGCCAATCACCGTTTCGTGTTATTCCGATTGTGTGTACGTTATATTTTTCTCTGTCAATGTTGTCAAGCACTGTTTTTACCGACATACACGAAATTGAGTGTTCACTTGACACTCCGCCGAAAACAACACATACATTTAATTTATTCATATATCTATCAGCCTTTCTGTATAATTTAATATTGTCAGCATACCAAATTATACCTTGAATATTTTACACAAAGAGTAATCTCATTTTATCCTATCATATAATTATACCTTTTATTATTTTAAAAATCAATATGTATAGAAAAATTTTTTCAGGTAATAATTAAAATATCTTAATAATACACCGAAAGGAACAATCTAAAATGAAATTTCAAAAAATCAACAAAACCATGCTATACATAATCGCAATAAGCCTTATATTAACCTTAAGCAGTATAATAACCTACGCAAAGTCCGCCAAATCCGAAATCTCGGAAAATATACTAAGGCTCCATATAATTGCAAACAGCAACAGCGAATACGACCAAGCACTTAAAATTAAAGTCCGTGACGAAATAGTAAAACAGGCATCATCATTGTTTTCAAACTCTCTAAGCATTGAAGAAACTAAGGAAATTGCAAAATCAAGCCTTGACCTGTTTGAAGAAATTGCACTCAATACTTTAAAATCCGAAAACTGCTCAGATACAGTTCACGCCGAAATCGGAAATTTCAGCTTCCCTACCAAAAGCTACGGCAGCGTCGTACTTCCGAGCGGAAGCTATGATGCCGTAAGAATTGTAATAGGAGAGGGAAAGGGCGAGAACTGGTGGTGCGTGATGTATCCTCCGCTATGTCTGGTTGACGGCGTTGTAGAAATGAAACCCGAATCCAAGGCATATTTAAAAGAAAATCTTTCCGAAGAAGAATTTTCTCTTATAACCGAAAGCGAAGCTCCCGAATTTGAAATCAAATTCAAGCTTTTGGAGCTATTTTCATAAATCAATCACTAATTATGAATTATGCATTAAATCCAAAACCATAAAACTCGCAGATACATTCATCATTCCCGAAAAACCTAAAGTATACAGCATGTTTTCCGGTTACCTTACCGCATAACTCATATATATGCTCGGTATGGTTATCATTGCCCTCATTATCAATATCAAATTCCGCAATAACCTCTCCGTTTGGTGAATCTATCAAAACCTCGCATCTGCCTTTTGATATCCCATTAAATACAACCGTAATACCATTAGGTGAACACTTGCCGAAATTTAAGTACTTAAATCCGACAGATGAATTATTCTTTATATTAACAACAGGCGACAGCTCGTCTGTTTTTTCATATACAGGTATAATGTATGGTCTGTCATTACTCGGCATAAGGTGACACGCAAAACCCGCATTTATCATTTTGAACGCATCAAGACCGGCCGTATACGCTCCTTGCGACGTCATTTCCGCCTCAATAGCAGAAATCGGTTCACCGTCTTTATACTCAACTCTGCCCATATAAACATTTCCGTTTTTGTCCATAGCAATATCAATAGGCTCAAGCATTGCCTGTCTTGCATACGAGGTCTGACCTGTTCTTCTGTGGTAAAATACATACCACTGTCCCTTAATCTCTATTATACTTCCGTGATTATTGCATTTCTCATAAGCTCTGTCCATATCTCCGCTTGGCATTAAAATCTTATCTCCGGCATTATCAGAAACAGTTCCGCCGTGTTTAAATCCGCCTGTCGGACTGTCGCTGAAGCAGTAATCAAGAAAGCTGTTCATATTCTCATAAAGTCCGTTTTTAGAATCCGAATAATTAATTTTCTTACTGTAAATAAATATATATTTATCATTGAACTTTCGTATAGAGGACGCCTCAAAAAATGAAAATTCATTATCACGTGCCAAGGTATCGTTGTTACCCCATTTTCTCCCGTCACAATGTCCTATCATATCAACAACCATAGTTCCCTCTTTAATGGTTGCCATATCCTCATTAAGCTCTGCACAAAAGCTTCGTGTAAAACCCCAGTAAGCATAAACTCTGCCGTCATCATCAACCAAAATTGCAGGGTCAAATCCAAGCTCGGTTTCAACAGGATTTTCAAAGGGGCCCATCGGCTTATCGGATTTTGCAACAACTATTCTTTCGCCCTCATCAAGTGCCGCATACATATAATATGTACCATTCTTTTCTACAACATCGGGAGCATACAAAATACTTCCGTTCGGAGAATTAAAGCATACACCGTCATATCTCCAGTCTGTCAAATCATCGGACGGTGCCGACCATACTACATAATCCTTTCCGCAAAATCTGTCCGTTTCCGTATCGTGCGAACCGTAAACATATACTCTTTCCTCACCGTTATAATTGAATACTCTCGGCTCACCGTCAGGAACGTGTTCCCAAATCGGCAGATACGGATTTGCTCCGCATTTTATTGTTTCCATAACTACTTCTCCAATCCTTTAAATTTAATTAACATATTCATTCTGTTATTTAGTGTGTATTCTAATTACGCTGAATGATAATTTCGGCATAGTATATATATAGCTGTTTGAAATATTCTCAATTTCAAATTCCCTGTCACAAATATTAAACGGCTCATCAATACTGTTTTTATCACAGGCTGAATTTCCGCTTAAAATACCGATCTTGGCTTTGCTATCAAGACTGAACGTTTCCGAAATATTAAGCATTACAGCTTTAGCTTTATCATATTTATTAATCAGCTTTATAATTATATCACCGCTTTTTTTATCATAAGCTGCGGTATGATAACACTTTTCACCGCAGAGGTTAGACTTAGCTTTTGATTTAAGAGTAATATCACCCATATTTTCACTGTACATTTTCTGAACGTAATAATCGGGGGTTGCATAGCTGTCCTTGTCATCAAACCAAATCATATCGGGACTCCACTGATTATAATTAATTCGTGCAAGCAGCGGTGCATAGGACGCCATACAGATTATATCCGCATTTCTCTCAAGTCCCGTCATAAATGCCGCCTCAGATAGTGCCGTCCATAAATCATTTGAATGTTCACTGTCCCTTGAAGCATACTCACCGGCGAAAACCTTAACCTTACGGCTGTATCTGTCATAAAAAGTGTCATTTTCAAAAAACCAGTTCGGCGCATTATAATAATGCTCATCAACCGCATAAGTAAAGCTTTGATTTTCGTTTGTTCTAATATGCAGCCATCGCCAAGCCTCACCGTATTTAGGACTTTTAACATCGGGGCCTGCCGAGCTTATAAGCTTTATTTCAGGATATATTTTATGTATCTCACGTTCAAATATTTCATATCTTTCAAACCATTGATTATCCTTACCCGTAATCGGATGATTTTCCTCCCACTGCTCATTTCCTATGCCCAAAAGCTCTAAATTAAACGGCTCTTTATGCCCCATCTTAGCTCTTAAAGCACCAAAGCAGGTATCTGTGCCGCCGTTTGCAAACTCTATTAAATCAAGTGCATCATCAATGTATTCTCTGAATTCCTTAGTATAAGTTTTATTATCCTCACAGTAAATCGAAACCGCTTCCTTTGTGTTATACTGACACGAAAGTCCAACACTTAAAACGGGAATCGCCTTGCAGTCTAAATATTCGCAAAGCATAAAATATTCATAAAATCCTATTCCAAAGGTCTGGTTATAGTCCTCAAATCCTATGCCCTCCTTGACAATTCCCCATCTTGAGCGATCCTGCTTTCTTTCTTCAACAGCTCCGACTGAGTTTTTCCACTTATATCTGTTTTCTAAATTATAACCCTCAATTATACAGCCGCCGGGAAATCTCAAAAATCCGGGTTTAAGTGCTTTAAGCTTTTCGGCTAAATCCCTTCTGAATATTCCAAGCACCGCATCACTTGGCATAAGTGACACCATATCAAGACAAACCGTTTCATTCTCTTTAAGAGTCGGCATAATCACAGCCGCCATTGCGTATCTTACCGAATTCTCCGCCGATAATTCCGCAGAATAACGGCACCAGCCATCGTTTCGCTCAGTTTCGGCTTCTTTGCTTAATACTCCCGACAGATATACGATATCATTCTTAATAACGCTGAATTTTATTTCACCGTCATAAGAATTTTTCTTAGCCCATACCGAGCATTTATACTTTTTGCCTTTTTCAAGCACAATACCCTCATATGCTTTGTTAATAATAACCGCACCGTCAGTCCCGCCTGAAATCTCAGCGTAATGCGTGTTATTTTCATTAAGCGGAGAGGCAGTTTTGTACTCGGCACTGCCGCTTGAAACTGTCCACGCAAACTCGGGATGAGCTTCACAGCCGCCGCTGCGGTCAGTGGTAATCATCGCCTCAAACGAACGGTTTTCTATCATCTCAGCATATAATCCGCCGTCCGCCGCATAGTTTATATCCTCAAAAAACAGTCCTATCATTTTAGGATTTATATCTACGCCCTTTTCATCTGATATTTCTATCTCGAATGAAGTATTCTTTTTATCATTCATAATTCGTTATCTCCGTTTTATGTTTTATGTTTAAAGCTGTACTAATGAAAAACACTTTCACTGATATAGTATATCATCTTTTTCCCGAAAAGTAAAATATAATTTTGAAAAATTTATCCTTAATATATATGGCTGTATAACTAAATCAAGATGTCCCCCGTATCTTAGGCGGCGGGTTCCACTTGATTT
>CAMCUJ010000079.1 GCA_945878965.1 uncultured Clostridia bacterium | reverse complement strand
CTATCAAATACTGCTGTTGCACTTCCGCAGATATAGTCCGTTGTTCCGCCAAGCTTACAATTCTTAAAGTACATTCTGCCTGAATTGATTCCGATTGTATCCTGTGTTGACATAACTGTACAGTTTATGAAGCTTGCCTTATCAGCTGAACAGTGAAGTGCAGCACTTCGTTCTCTCGGACTTGAATTTACACCCTTATAGTCTATATTTGTTCTTGACTGTAGGAAAGAATTTATTTCTTCATCAGATTTTCCGTTTGCAATCTGTTCCTGTATCCACTCAAGTCTGTGGAACATACTATTATTGGTATCCGGATCAACGCCTTTAATATCTGTAAGCTCCTCCTTTGTATAGTACGCATTATAGGAGTTCTCAATATACAAATTCTCTGCTGTAAATCCTGTTGCCGACTTATCAACCTTTAGTGACGGTCCCCAATCCTTAGGACCATATGCCTGACCATCGCCGATTGCACTTGGGTCATAGTAACCGCTTGAATTACAGCTGTCATAAAGCGTTCCAAGTCCATAATACCATGTAAGCTTAACTGTTCCTGTTGTTCCCGGTTTTCTTCTTAAAGTGATGTATGGCTTTTTCACTACAACCTGTTCACGGTATACTCCCGGCATAATATCAATGTAAACACGCTCGTTTTCACTTGACGGTGTCGGAGCTGCTGCAACCGCTGCTGCAACTGTATCATATTTTGTTTCGCCTATATATACACCTTTCTCACCACTTGGCTCAGTGCTCGGCTTAGTACTTGGCTCAGTACTTGGCTCAGTACTTGGCTCAGTACTTGGCTCAGTGCTTGGCTCAGTACTTGGCTCAGTGCTTGGCTCAGTGCTTGGCGAGGTTGTTGGTTGTGAATCAGAAGTTAGTTTAGCACCAACAAATCTACCCTTTGAGCCCGCAACATAAGCATAATATGTTTCACCCGCCTTAACCGAAAGACTTAGTGATTTATTAGCTGAGGCACCTGTTGTATTTTTATAATAAGCTGATTCACCGTCTTTATCAGTTTTGTTATTAGAAACGCCTTCCTTAGTTATACATAACTCTTTATCTCCGCCAAGACTGGTAACATAAACTGTCAATACACCATCTTTAGGAGCCACATATTTTAATGCTGTACCCGTTGCCGCACCATTTGACCATCTTCCGCTATCGCCTGATGAAATATAATTTGTGAAGGTTGTTCCATCTATTGTCACATTTGCACCGCCGCTTGATGAAACATCAAATAACAGTGACATACCGTCCATTATATAGTCGCCTGCTTTCTTGCTGCTGTCATCTGACGAACATACCCACGAATCACCTAAAGGTGGCGGAGGAGTTGGAGTTGGAGTCGGAGTCGGTTCAGGTAAATCCGAACCCTCAGGTACAGGCTTAAGCTCTGCTGACTGAACAAACTCGCAAAGCGGTTCCATAGCACCTTCACCGTTAAGAGACTTCCAAAGCATAATCTTTGAGCCCGGAATATTCTCAACTTTATGAAGTGTTATTCCGTTTGTTAGCTTAACGTCATATGTATTTGTTGTCTTAAGTGCACCTTTTTTATCATATACTGACTGAATCAATACCGCATTCATATCATCTGTGCCGTTAATTTGCACAAGACCGTTAGAATATGTCATACTAATCTTACCGCTGTCATTAGAGTTATTGATTGTATACTCCTCACCGGCAACTCCGGCAAAGTTTAAAGTCATCAAAGTGCTGTCATATTCCGAAGAAACGATATTACCGCTGCTGTCCCTTATGATCATACTATCAATTCCGTTAGATCTTACAGCTACTGTTCCGTTCTCTGCCGGTGTTATCTTCGCCGCACCTAACTTGCCGTCTGACCATACACAGTCAACCGATGCACCGCCACGTGCTTTAAGTCCTGTAAATTGTCCGTTTTTCCATGCATCAGGAAGTGCCGGAAGAATATCAATAGTACCGTCATGACTCTGAATAAGCATTTCAATAATACCTGATGTTGCACCATAGTTACCGTCAATCTGGAAATCAGGATGCTCATCAAGTAGATTTGGTGCTGTACGGCATAGGAACAACTGTTCAAGCTTACTTGCTGCCTTTGTACCCTCACGAGCTCTTGCCAAAAGATTTATTCTCCATGCAAGACTCCAGCCTTTTCCGTCAGCATCGAATCTTTTAGAATTTACGATTGAGTTCTTAAACGCATTATATATTTCCTGTTCATTTGTATCTTTACTGTAAGCACTCAAATGTGTTCCCGGGAACAGTTCCCAAAGATGAGACATATGTCTGTGTCCGGTGTTATTTGTTGCATCCTTAGCATTTATACTCTTTGTTGTGTCATCGCTCTTAAACGGATTTGTAATGTCTTTGAATGTTCCGCTCGTGTCTTTAACTTTTGACATCTCAAAGGTTACATCGCCACGTACCCATTCATCTATAAAACCATTTTTTGCGATAACGTTAGGCGCAATCTTTCCCGCTTCGTCCGCAAAATATGATGAAGGCATCTGCTCATTAATCTTTGCAATAAGTGCAGCGTTTTCTTCTGTCTTGCCAAGTATCTCACTTGCCTTTAGAACCATATCATATAGGTTTCTTACAAGCTGAGTATCCATAGCAGGTCCCGGCTGAACACCACCCTGCTCAGGCGAACATGAAGCCGCTGTAATTAAATATCCGGTCTTTGGATCTACTACTAAGAACTGTGTAAAGAACTTCGCGGCACCAACCATATAAGGATAAACTTCTGCAAGATAAGCTGTATCTTTATTAAATAGATAATACTGCCATGCGTGGTCAAGAAGCCATGCACCGCCTGTAGGCCAAAGTCCTGCTGTTGCGTTGTCGATAGGCTGTGTTCCTCTCCATAGGTCAAAGTTGTGATGCATTACCCAAGGATCACCCGGCTGATATGTGTCATCGCCTCTGTCGTTAAACACACCGTATTGATATGCAGCCGTAATGCTTCCGCTTTCTGCCAAATCAGCAAATGTATCGATAAGAGTTTTTTCGATTGCTGCAAAGTTAAGCGGCTGAGCTGCCCAGTAATTCATCTCTGTATTGATATTGATTGTATACTTACCATTCCAGCCGGCACTCATTGCGGCATTCCACTTACCGGTTAAGTTAAGCGGCTGACTCATTGGTATTTCAATATCGCCGGCTCCGCACTGCTCGGCTGTACGCTCATCTCTTGCACCCGAAAGCATCATATATTTACCATAGTTAAATTCAAGAGTTGCAAGCTGGTTATCACCCTCTGAATATGTAGTTTTTACACCGTTTTTATCAGCGGCAGCCGCATCAGCACCGGAACCAACTGTAAAACCGGACTTGCCGTTTACATCCTTACGTACACGCTTCTCAGTAGGTGTCTTGCTGAAATCAACACCTTCTTTATTTGCAATATTAAGACTGGTTTTTGCAAATTCTGCGCTAAAGTCTTCAATATGTCGAGCTTTAATCTGCTCATAAGTCTTGCTCTGAATATTTGCTATATACTTTGCACAGTCTGCGGCAGGCTTTGAATTGTCAAGCTCTTTATAGTTTACATAGTTTGTAGCACCTACCACATAAATTGTTGCTTCATTTCCACCATTAACGCTGACAGTTGTATTATCCTCCGATACAGTAAATGTACCGTCACCGTCAAGTAACATATTAGCTTCAAAGTTTATTACGTTTATTCTGCCGATGTTGCCATCCTTGCCTCCGTTGGTAACAGATGAGGTAACCTTCACCTGCTTATCGCTTACCTTTTCATACTTTAAATATTCTTTATCTTTTTCATCATGATATGTATGAAGCTCAGCTGTAAAGTTAAGAGGACTGTCAGATGTAACGTGAGTTACTACAGCCTGATCCGGATAGCTTGCAAAGCTTTCACGCTTAAAATGCGAACCGCCAAGGTCATACTCAACAGTTACAATACCTGTTTTCATATCAAGGCTCTTTGTATATTTAGAAGCATCCCTGAAGGAGTGTCCGAAATCAAGATAAACCTCAACAAAAGACTTATATGCTCTCTGACCGGTAGGATTTCCAAGGAACTTTGCCTCAACCATAGAATGAAGGTTGTATCTGTCCTGAACTGCTGTTTGAGTCTTTGAGTTATCAATGTTCATAGCCTGATACGAAATACTTTTATTTGCAAAATCAGGATATGTTTCTCTGAAAGCCTCATCACCAACCAATGCGTCTGCCGAACCGATTTCAGCAGGTGTACCATCCGCTTTTGCACCTCTGAAATATTTCCAGTTACCTTCAACACTTCCGCTCGTCATATCTGTTGCGTATATCTTATTTGCATCCGCTGTCTGACGACGTGTTGTAAGTATATTACCTTTTTCGTCCTTAAGTGTTCCGTAAGGTCCGCCGTCCCAGCAGGTATCCTCGTTAATCTGAATAACTTCATTGTCAATACCTCCGGCAACCATACCCGCCATTCTTCCGTTACCTATCGGATATCCGTTTGACCAAAGATACTCGCTGTAACCCCAGCCTTTGAACTTAACGCCTTTCTTTTCATAAGGTTTCTGTACATCAACCTCAGTCCTCTTGTCAGCATTTGGATCAATTTCCTTCACCGTCTTGTAAACTCCGCCTTCTTGAAGTACGTTTTCAATCTTATTGTTTGTCCACAAAACTGTTTCGGGATCAAATGCGACCGGTATTTCTTCCGCAGAAACCGTGCTGAAAGATACCGACGGTATAACAGTTGACATAACAGCCAATGCCGAAATACCGCAAATCACTTTTTTGATTTTTCCTAACATTCTTATTTCCTCCTCTTCACATAAATAGTGGTTCTTGATTTTTGAAATATATAAACCGATGTGTGGGGTCATACAGCTTATATATTTCATCTTCATAGTATCATTATATAATATAATATAACTAAAATCCAGTACCACAAGCTATACATTTTTTAATACCAGCAAAATTTTTGTTGCATTTAAAAAGATACCATGCTATACTTAAAAAAAGAGGTGAAAAAAATGAAGATAGAATTAAAAAAATCAAACGGTAAACCCCTTTATATACAGCTATATGATGCAATTATAGAAGAAATCACAAGCTCCGGATTAAAAAGCGGAGAAAAGCTTCCGTCAAGGAGAGCTCTGTCCGAGGAATTAAACATTGCACAGACCACGGTTGACAATGCGTACAAAATGCTTCAGGATACCGGATATATAGTTTCAATACCACGTCAGGGTTATCTGGTATCTTTTAAAACCACAGACTACAACAAAGACATACCATTGGAAATACCACCCAAGGAACAATATATTTTCAGTGCAAACGGAATAGATTTTTCATATCTAAACCGCAATGCATACGCCAAAATTACAAAGGATATAGTTTATAATGACGGAAAAGAAATCTTTTCTTATATAGAAAAGGGCGGCGAATTTATTTTAAGAAGTGAAATTTCTAAGTTTCTGTATTCGTTTCATAATATAAAATGTTCGCCGTGGCAGATAATACTCGGTGCAGGCTCTGAGTATCTTTTAAACGCACTTTCCGTATTGTTTGATGATAAAACTAAATACATTATGGAAAATCCATGTGACAAGCACTTTTACTATGCTTTAAAATCATTTGAAAATCAAATCGTAACTCTGCCCTTCAATACAGAAGCCTTTGACGTTAAAGCGCTTTATGAAAGTCGAGGAGATATATTATTTATCGAACCAAACGGACGTTTTCCGCGAGGACTTTTACTTACCGAAACCGAAAAGAAAGAAATTTTAAGCTGGGCAAATCAGAAACAAAACCGTTATATAATAGAAAACGGCTATGAAGCAGAGCTTATACAAAACGGTGGAAACAGCCTGTATAATATGGATACTGATAACAAGGTTATATATCTGGGTTCATTTTCACGTTCGCTTTGTCCTTCAATAAAAACCTCATATATGGTACTTCCCGATAAGCTGTTATCACTATGGAAAGAAAAGCACGTATATTACTATTCACTTTCTTCAAAGCTTGAGCAGTACATTCTCGCTGAATTTATAAACAAGGGACATTTCACAAAGCACTATAAAAATATGCGAAAAATATATAAAGAAAAACGTGAATATGCTGTCGAATGCTTAAAAACCGCATTTCAGGATAAAATAAAAATTCACAACAGCACCGGGGGAAGTACATATATAATTGCAGAATTTATATCGGAAAATCCGGAGGATATAATATACAAATCCCGTAAAAACGGTGTAAAAATATTTAATATGGATACATATAATACAGATTCTAATCCCGAAATCAAGAATAATAAATTCGTTATAGGTGTAGGCGATTTAAGCCGTGCAAAAATAAGTACAGGAATAAAAATGCTGAAAGAAAGTCTTTAAGACAACATCGATGTCCGGCAGGGAATTAAATCCCTGCCGATAGAAGTTAATCGCACTCCCGTTTATGCAACTAACATTAATTAAGCTTATACAATTTGATATCTATGAATCCCCTATTTAAGATATAAAAATTGTATGAATTCATCTGCTGCACTTTCCTCTGCGGCAGAAAATTAAGTGATGAGATTAAATAAAAATATTCTAAAGCTTTAGTTGTACATATGTAAAATTTTTATATATTTTTCATCAACAATTGTATTTTATCACATTATAAAACAAAATACAACAAAAATCGTTCGACAAAGAAACAAATTTTTAAAAATCCCGTACAAACTGCATAAATACAAGCTTTATCTACTGATTTTAACCTCAAATATTCGTTTTATGTAAACCAAACTTGTTAATTTTCAACTTAAGATTATATAATTACAGCAGGCTGACAGAGGGAGATATTTATATATTCACATATTCAATAAGGCGCAGAGCGCCGTTATTCAACGTTTTCGGTGGGAAAAAGGTA
>CAMCUJ010000078.1 GCA_945878965.1 uncultured Clostridia bacterium | reverse complement strand
AAGTGGTTTTCGCCATTTCCCTTATTTTTTTGCCAATTATTATTTTACACTATGTGCGGCAGCGATTGATTTTTTGTCGATTACCGAACTAAAATAATAATATATCGGTTATACCCTCTTCTATTATAATCTTTTTAATTCTCAAATCTTTGGAAAATGCATTATCTTTTATATTACCTGTGTCGCTTATTATGAGCGTACCGTCTTTATAAAGCTTCCATAGTGTATCAGAATCACAATCTCCGCTATCTATAATCTCTGCCGCATAAACACATGGTATTGTGCTAATAATTAATAAAAATATTATTACTAAAGTTAAAATTCTATTTTTCATTTTCAATACTCCTTATATACTTTATTAATAGAATTGTCAAGTAAATATATATGTATTAAATTATATATAGGGTGAAAGTTATGGCTGTTAAACTGATATTAGATAAAGAATTAAAAAAGCAAAATATAAGCAGATATAAGCTTGCAATACAAACGGGAATACAGTACCAGATTATTGACAACTACTATAAAAATAAAGTTATACGATATGACAGCTATATATTAAATAAAATATGTTCATATCTAAAATACGACATTTCAGATATAATAATGTATGAACCGGACTAAATAATTCTATAAAAATTAAGCTTGGAATATAATAACTCCAAGCTTTTAATATATTCATATTTGATTGGCACGGGACGGCATATCGTGCAACAGATATTGCTTTCTACGCCGTTTCGCCTGTCGGCGTCAGCCGACCGAGAATGCTTCATTACGGCAACAGCGTTGCCGTGGTAATGTGACCGCTGTCGCTATTAGACGCCCTTGTAAGCCTTGATATAAAGCTCCTCAAGCTCCTTTACAAGCGGAAGTCTTGGGTTAGCAGTTGTACACTGGTCACCAAATGCCTTATCCGCAAGCGACGGAACTGTAGCCATAAATACCTTTTCATCAATTCCACATTCCTTAATTGTGAACGGAACATTAATCTCCTTCATAAGATCTCTTACAGCCTTAACTAAGGATTTTACGCCCTCTTCGGTAGTCTTGCATGGAAGTCCGAGCATCTTTGCAATCTCAGCATATTTCTGGTCTGCAATGAAATACTCATATTTAGGCCATGAAACAAACTTAGTAGGCTTCTGTGCATTGTATTCAATAACATAAGGAAGTAATATAGCGTTAGCTCTTCCGTGAGGTATATGGAACTCACCGCCAAGCTTGTGTGCAAGTGAATGATTTACACCAAGGAATGCATTTGTAAATGCCATACCTGCCATACAGCTTGCATTGTGCATCTTCTCTCTTGCAAGCTTGTCACCCTTATATGACTTAGGAAGATATTCAAATACTAACTGAATTGCCTTCATTGCAAGCGCATCTGTGTAATCTGAAGCCATTATAGAAACATAAGCCTCAAGTGCATGTGTCAATACGTCCATACCTGTGTCTGCTGTGATTGACGGCGGTACCGAATATACATACTCAGGGTCAATAATTGCAACATCAGGTGTTAGCTCATAGTCAGCCAAAGGATACTTCATATTGTTTTCCTTATCCGAAATAACAGAGAATGATGTAACCTCAGAACCTGTACCGCTTGTTGTAGGAATAGCTACCATCTTAGCCTTCTTACCAAGCTTAGGGAACTTGTATGTTCTCTTTCTGATATCCATAAACTTAATAGCCATACCCTTGAAATCAGCTTCCGGATTTTCGTAGAATAACCACATTCCCTTTGCAGCATCCATTGATGAACCACCGCCAAGTGCAATGATTACGTCAGGCTGGAATGCGTCCATAGCCTCTTTACCTCTCATAATAGTATCAAGTGACGGGTCAGGTTCAACGTCTGAGAATATCTCACAGTGAACGTACTGCTCTCTCTTTCTTAAATAGTAAAGTATTTTATCAACGTAACCAAACTTAACCATTGAAGGGTCTGTTACGATAAACGCTCTTGAAATGTCAGGCATTTTCTCAAGATACTGAGTAGCGTCTGCCTCGAAATAAATCTTTTCAGGAACCTTAAACCACTGCATATTAACTCTCCTCTTTGCAACTCTCTTAATATTAACAAGGTTTACTGTAGAAACGTTCTGAGTTGTTGAGTTATGTCCGTAGCTTCCGCATCCCAAAGTAAGTGACGGCATATTTGTATTATAGATATCACCGATAGCACCGTGTGTTGAAGGTGAATTAACTATAATTCTTCCTGCCTTAAGACCTGCTGAGAATCTTTCGATAACCTCAGGGTCATTTGAGTGGATGGCCGCAGAGTGTCCAAGACCTCCGAACTCAACCATTTCTTCAGCTCTCTTGATACCTTCATCAACACCGTTTACAACATAGTATGCAAGAACCGGACTAAGCTTTTCGTGTGATAAAGGATAGTCAAGGCCTACACCCTTTAAAGGTACCATTAATATTCTTGTGTCTGCCGGAACCTTAATTCCTGCAAGCTCAGCTATTTTTACCGCAGACTGACCAACTATATGTGGCTTAATCATAACCTTTTCAGGGTCATACATAGTCGCTTCAAGCTTCTTAGCCTCCTCGGCATTTACGTAATAACAACCGTTAGCCTTAGTAAATGCCTCAAACTCCTTGGCAATTTCCTTATCAACGATTGCCGCCTGCTCAGATGCACAAATCATACCGTTATCAAATGACTTTGAAAGCATAAGATCTGTTGCCGCTCTCTTTACATCAGCAGTCTTTTCAATATAACACGGAACGTTACCTGCACCAACACCAAGTGCCGGCTTACCTGCAGAATAAGCAGCCTTAACCATTCCCGGTCCGCCTGTTGCAAGAATCATTGCAACTCCCGGATGATTCATAAGTGCGTTTGTAGCTTCAATTGACGGAACTTCTATCCACTGAATACAGTTTTCAGGCGCACCTGCCGCAACAGCCGCATCTCTTACAACCTTAGCCGCCTCAACACTACACTTCTGAGCGTTTGGATGGAAACCGAATATAATAGGATTTCTTGCTTTTGTAGCAATTATTGACTTAAACATCGCAGTAGATGTAGGATTTGTAACCGGTGTAACACCGCAGATAACGCCGATAGGCTCTGCCACCATCTCATAATCCTCATACTCGTTCTCAGAAATAACGCCTACGGTCTTTTCATTCTTAATACTGTGATATACATATTCTGTTGCGAATATGTTCTTTGTCATCTTATCCTCGTAAATACCACGACCTGTTTCCTCAACAGCCATCTTTGCAAGTCTCATATGCTCTGACTGACCCGCAAGTGCCATAGCCTTTACTATCTCGTCAACCTGCTCCTGATTAAGCTTCATATACTCAGATAAAGCCTTCTGAGCTTTTTCAACTAAGCCGTCTACCATCTTCTGAACATCAATAGTGTTCTTTTCTTTCTCTGCCATAAAGCCTCTCCATTCCACCGCCGATGAGTGCGGCATATTTTTATATATTTAAAGCATTCGCTCATCGCCCGACTGCTTTATCCCGCTCCGCTTAAAGAATATATTTCCCTAACCGTGCAGATATTTTTTTCTCTCTTTTAATTATCTCTTAACCTGTGTTAAAAGATTGTTAAAAATTTAACTTACATTTTTATTATACTACTAACTTAAAAAAACGTCAACCACCTTTAAAAAGAAAATTTTATCAAAAAAGCAAACCTTACAAAACTTATTTTGAGCGTGTTGCACAATTAAACTGCATTTTTAATCAATTAACTTAAAATCCGTAATCATTACCGCAATGTTTGAATTTCCTGCAATAACACTTAGCTTTTGTCCTTTATAAAACCTTGTATTGTTTATCAAAATTCCGTTTTCAATTTCATTAACCTCTGCCAAGGCCTCAATTTCAAGCTCAGAAAAGCCGCATTCCGCCTCATTTATTCTTAAGTCTTTGACTGCTCCCATACACTCTCCGCTTGAAAAATCAAAAATCTGTATATCCTTTTCTATTCCCCCGAAAACCTCGCTTTTGTATTTATCGCTTACAAAAGTAATTGTAATTTTGGTATGCGGTTCGGTATCTCCCTTAAGAGATATTACAGCGGTAGAAATAATTATTATCAAAAGCACCGTAATAACTATAATATCAAGTGTATTTAATTTCATTCCGCTCTTTTTCATCAAAACCGCACTCCTCTGTCAAAGCCTTAACCGCTCTACTTACATATTTTGCATTAAAATTCACATAATATACCTATTAATTTTATTACAGGGAGATTTTCGGCTATGCAAAAGGAGTATTTTAAAAAACTTTTTTACGAAAGCTTGACATTTAATATATATACGAAAATTTACACATTCCTCTTATCCGCTCCGCTTATAAAATATTTTTTCAATCCGTATAAGCTTACACCGCTTTGGCACAGCAGCTTCATATTTAAGATATTTGAATTGATAATGAAAAAGCTTTTTCTGCCTTTAGCGGACAAAATATACGGAATTATTTCACCGATTTTTAGCCGTATTAATTTTTTTGAAAATAATTTTTATGAACACATTACCGGAATTTTAATAATGCTTTCCGCAGTATTCACAGGCTATGCAGCTCTTTTTCTTGCATTTGCGGCAGTTATATGGGGAGTAATATTCATATACAAAAACAAAGACCGCCTTTTTGCTGTAAGCTATACGGCGGTGCTTTCGATTTTTCTGATTTTTTATGCAGTATATAATTTTATTTTCGGACAAGAGGGAATACTTGCAATTGAGCTTTTGACTCCGTTTCTTCTGTTTATAACGGCGTCATTTTCGCTTAATGAAAAAAGCGATTTGGAAACAATAAACAGTTACGCTTTAATATCTCTAATTATTTTATCCGGCATCATAATTATTTCACAGGGAATTAAAAATGCAAATCCAAATAATGTCATGTATTATGCAAACACAGTAACAGTTCTTATGCCGCTTTCACTTTCAAAAGCAGTTACCGAAAAAAGCCGGCTCAGACGTATATTTATGACCTTAACGGTTTTAATACTCAGCATAACCGCAGTGCTTTTATCGGGCTCAATAAGTATTTATACTGCATATTCGGTATCGTTTCTTATTTTTGTAACCCTAACAAAACCAAAATTCCTGCTATATATATTATTAATTTCACCGGCAGTAATAAAGCTTGCGGCAAATTATCTTATAGATTTTATTGATTCCAATATTAAATACCGAACTCCGGCAGAAAATATCATAAGCATATCAAGGGAGCTTTGGCAGCATAGTCTGAGCGAAGGCTCGACACCCTTTATAAACGCCTATACCTCATTTACAAGCAAAACGATTAATTCACATATTCCATATATAAATGAAAGCTATATAAAAATACTGAATATTTCGGGATTAATACTTCTGATAATATTTTTATGGTTTGTATTAAAATCCATACGCAGCTGCATAGTCACATTTTTCAAAAGCCACGGCACATCGAAAATACAGTCTGCCGCTGTAATTTCGTTTTTGACAGCCTCATCAATTACCGCATTTATAAGTTCAAACCGATTAAATTTTGCTGTAAATTCGTTATACTTTCTTACGTTGGCTGCTGTCACCTCGAAAAACAGAATATATTCGGAAATTCAGTCCTAAATTCTCTCCCGTATTTTACGTTCTAAATCATTGGTATTGGTTATGTGCAGAATTTCAAGTCCGCAGGCTTTCATCACATTATCGACAAATCTGTCACGTTTAATTCTATCCTTTCGTTCATGGCTTCTGTCATCGAGTTCAATCGCAAGTACAAAGCTGTAATCCTCTCTGCTGCAAAGAACGAAATCTATGTGCTTTGACATAATCTTTGAAAAAAATCTGTAATAATCCTTAGTTCCTCTCTTTACTCTGCAAATATCGGCAAGACGCATCTTAGGGAATACCTCAAGGTCAAGCTCATCCGCAATTTCAAAAATTTTATAGTACACGCCTATTTCATTTTTCGTAAATGCACATTCAATAAGCTCATAGGGATACAAGCTGTTATGTAGCTTTCTTATTATAAGAATAATTATTGCTGCAATTAATAAAGTTATTAAGGCTGCTGTTAATACACCGAATTTAATATTCATATTTTTTCCTTTCCTATGTTGTTAAAAATTTTTCACAATATTTTTTGAATTTAGGCTTGAATTTTGTATCAAAATGTGTTATCATATGAGTACGAAATGAATATACTAATTAACGTACCCTGCGTTGTTTGTAGATGTGTTTTAATGTAAAACCAACATTAATATTAAGGGATTTATCTTCTGAAAGCGGCGCACATGCCTCCGGTCTTTTGACCGCCAGTGGACTTGTAATGCTTTCGGAGTTTCTCCCACCTGGTTTCCAGGTTTTTACCTTATCTCATTTACGGCACTTGTGGGGTGCGTTTTTATTTTGTGTCATTTACAAAATAAATTAAAAACATTGAATTTTTATCATTAACCGGTAATTTAACTTTTTAAATTAAGAATTTTTCTTTTCTCAAGGAGTGATTTGTTCTTTTTGCTCATGCTTTTCTGTTCTTTTTGCTCGTCCAAAAAGAACCAAAAACGACGGTCGGGGACGGCGTCCCCGACGTCCCGTACAAATTCGACCGCTGTCACCACCATCTTCTTTGAAAGGGGGTGACGCTTATGGATTATACATATATAATTATATTTATGATATTATTGTTAGCAATAATATTATCCATAAAAAAATAACGCCCACCATGCCTAAAGTTGGCGTTATTTTTAAAATTCCAACGACGGCATAACCGTTTGAGGTCTTGCCTTTTTCTATATTCATTATATCAGACAATATTTTACGTGTCAATAGAAAATTAATTTTTAACAATGATATAGGCAAGCGGGGTAAAGCGACCGCTGTCGCCTATTCGAGTTCAAAGGCACCTGTATACAGCTGATAGTATTTACCCTTTTCAGCTATTAAAGCTTCGTGACTGCCGCGTTCAATAATTCTTCCAAGCTCAAGAACCATAATCACATCAGAATTCTTTACGGTTGAAA
>CAMCUJ010000077.1 GCA_945878965.1 uncultured Clostridia bacterium | reverse complement strand
TTCTTTTTGTTCGCCCAAAAAGAACCAAAAACGGCGGTCGGGGAATTTCCCCGACGCCCCTTAGCGTTCCTTAAAGATTATTTTCATTCTTTTCGGATTTTTTTAGCACGTCAAGCGTGAGTGTACCTTTTGTAGAACGTATCGTTTTGCAGAACGCTTCGTTAAGGCTTATGTTTGAGGTTTATCCTCTACAATTATAGTTTTAAGTGTGAGCTTGACGTTTTTTAAATATTAATGTATAATTATGTTGTTGTCGGCTCTCCGAGCAGGAGGGAGGTGGAACAGATGGATGTATTTAATTACATAATCTCCTTGATATTATCTATCGGAGCAGGTATAGCAGCATATTATATTTGCAAATGGCTGGATAGGTGATTAAGGCAACAAACAGCCGAGTAACAAAAACCCCAAGAGTTGCAGCTCTTGGGGTTTTGCTGTGTAACAGATGGATACACATTACATAATCTCTTTTATGTATATTATATCAGATAGTATTATATGTGTCAAGAGTCGATTTTTTATTAATACATTGTTTATGAGTAATAATCCGACAAGGTAATGCGACCGCTGTCGCTGTCGGCGACAGCCGACCGAGAATACTTCATTACGGCGGCTTGTTGCCGCCGTGAGCAAAAGAGCGACCGCCGTCGCAAAAAAAGAGGAAATCAAAGGTGCGTGTAGAATATTATAAAGTATAGGATTAAAATTAGGGTAAGTATTTTGTTTTGCAGAAATTCACCCTAAGAAGGAGTGGAAAAATAGATGTCTGAAGAAATGTTTGATGCATCAAAACTGAAAATAGTTCCTGTTGAAATCAACAAGGAAATGAAAAAGTCATATATAGAATATGCGATGTCCGTAATAGTCGGACGAGCCTTACCGGATGTAAGAGATGGACTTAAACCCGTGCACAGGCGAATACTTTATTCAATGTATGAGGCAGGCTTACTTCCGAATAAAGAATATAAAAAATGTGCTACGACAGTCGGTGACGTTCTCGGTAAGTATCATCCTCACGGCGATGCAGCGGTTTATGACAGTCTTGTAAGAATGGCACAGGATTTTTCGCTCCGCTATCCGTTGGTAGATGGTCACGGTAACTTTGGTTCAATAGACGGTGATGCACCTGCGGCTTATCGTTATACTGAGTCTAAGATGTCCAAGCTTTCGGTGCATATGCTTACCGATATTGAAAAAGATACAGTAGATTTTATGCCTAACTTTGATGAAAGCCGAAAAGAACCAAAGGTTCTTCCGTCAAGGTTTCCGCAGCTTTTGGTAAACGGTTCAAACGGTATAGCTGTAGGTATGGCAACCAATATTCCGCCTCATAATTTAGGCGAAGTAGTCGATGCTGTGGTTGCACTTATTGATAATCGTGATATAAGCATTGACGAGCTTATGAATTATATAAAGGGTCCGGATTTTCCGACAGGGGCTATGGTTATGGGCAATGCCGGAATACGTGCCGCATATCATACGGGCAGAGGCAAGCTTAAGGTTCGTGCAAGGACGGAAATTGAGGATATAAACGACAGCAGACAGCGTATAGTTGTAACTGAAATTCCGTATATGGTCAACAAGGCAAGGCTTATAGAAAAGATAGCTGAGCTTGTTCATGAAAAACGTGTTGAAGGAATTTCGGATTTAAGAGATGAATCCGACCGTGACGGACTTAGAATAGTTATTGAGCTTAAACGTGATGCGGTTGCGGAAATTGTACTGAACCGTCTTTATAAGTATACACAGCTTGAGGATACATTCAGCGTAATAATGCTTGCGATTGTGGATGAAATAAATCCTAAGATTCTTAATCTTAAAGAGGTGCTTGAGGAATATGTTAAGCATCAGGAAAGCGTTGTAAGAAGAAGAACCGAGTATGATAAGAAAAAAGCTGAGGACAGAATTCATATATTAGAGGGCTTAAGAATTGCAATTGATAATATTGACGAGGTAATAAATATTATCAGAAGCAGCTATGACAATGCAAAACAGCGTTTAATGGAGAGATTTGAGCTTTCGGAAATTCAGGCTCAGGCTATACTTGATATGAGACTCGGAAGACTTGCAGGTCTTGAACGTGACAAGATTGAAAAGGAATATAATGAGCTTACGGCTCTTGTTGAGGAGCTTAATAAAATATTGTCAGATGAGAGTTTGGTTCTTGAAATAGTTAAGAAAGAGGCTCTTGAAATAAAAGAAAAATATGCCGATGAGAGAAGAACTTCGATTGAGCCTGTTGCTGATGATATAGATATAGAGGATTTGATTGCGGAGGAGGATAACGTAATTACAATGACTCATCAGGGCTATATAAAGAGATTGGCGGTTGATACCTATAAGAGCCAGAAACGAGGCGGAAGAGGTATTACGGGACTTCAGACAAAGGAAGAGGATTTTGTTTCCGATATGTTTGTAGCATCTACTCATGCACATATTCTGTTCTTCACCAATACGGGAAGAATGTACAGAATAAAGGCTTATGAGATACCGGAATGTGGCAGACAGGCAAAGGGAACGCCGATAGTAAATCTTATAGAGCTTGACGAGGGCGAGAGCATTTCAGCGGTAATACCTATTCGTGAGTATGAGGATGGATTATTCCTTACAATGGCAACACGAAACGGTATTATCAAGAAATCTGATCTTATGGAATATAAGAATACTCCAAAGGGCGGAAAAATAGCTATAAACCTTGATGAGGGCGACAGTCTTATAAGTGTTAAGCTTACGGACGGAAATAAGGATATATTTGTCGGAACTCATAACGGAAAGCTTATACGTTTTAATGAAAACGATGTAAGACAGATGGGCAGAGTTTCAAGAGGTGTTAAGGCAATTACGCTTGAAGAAGATGATTATGTAATAGGAATGTGTGTTATAAGAGATAATTCCAAGCTTTTAGTTGTAAGTGAAAACGGCTACGGAAAGAAAACCGAGCTTGAAGAATACAAAATTCAGGCAAGAGGCGGAAAGGGAACGACTACTTATAATATAACCGAAGATACCGGAATGGTTGCAGGCATTCAGATTGTAACTGACGATGACGATATAATTCTTATGACATCTGAGGGCGTTATTATAAGATTTGATGCAAAGGACGTAAGCACATTCAAGAGAGTTACAAAGGGTGTAAGGCTTATGAGGCTTGCGGACGGAGTGAAGATTATTTCGGTTGCACGTGTTGATTCATCTGATGATGAGGAAGCTGAGTCGGAGAAAGCTGAAAATTCAGAAACAATAGAAATGTAGTGAGCATTAAAAAGGACAGCATCGAAGTTTTGGTTTAAAAATGATGGAACAAAACTGTGGAAGAGTCTGTGGATAATGTGGAAACTATAGATAACTTATTTAAATAAAATTAAAAATATAATATAAAAATCCCGAATTTAAAGAGTAAATTCGGGATTTTGCGTTATATAAAGAATAAGGTTTATAAGTCCGATAATGCGGAGAAAAACAATTAAAAAAGGTAATAAAACTCAAATATTCTGTGTATACTGTGGAAAACTGTGAATAACTCTGTGGATAATGTGTAAAACTCGCAGATTTATAATGTATATATTATAATATGTTTCATAGAAAGAAGTTATGAACAAAATATTAAACAAGTTATCCACAGTGACTGAGGTACACCGCCACGGCAGCAGTGAACCGCTGTGTAAAAGCGACCGCCGTCGCACGGGCGGATATGTAATCCGCCACTACTACCTTGCAACAACTAAAACTTGACATTGCTTGATTGGTAGGGGCGAACTGTGTTCGCCCGTATAAAAGCAATTGCTGTCCGCTGAGGATTGTATATTTTTAGATGTTATGAGGTATTACAGAAATTAGTTTTTGAAATCGTATAAATTGAAATTATAAATTTCCTTTGCCAAGGAGTGGTTTGTTCTTTTTGCTCGCCCAAAAAGAACCAAAAACGGCGGTCGGGGAATTTCCCCGACGCCCCTTAGCGTTCCTTAAAGATTATCTTCATTCTTTTCGGATTTTTTTAGCACGTCAAGCGTGAGTTTGACTTTTTAGAACGTATCGTTTTAAAGAACGCTTCGTTAAGGCTCACGTTTGAGGTTTATCCTCTTTCTTTTTCGGTTTTAAGCGTGAATTAGCATTTGCTATCTCTGCCGTTATGCCTGTCGGCGCAGCCGACCGAGAATACATCATTACGGCGGCTCGTTGCCGCCGTGGGCAAAAGAGCTGTCGCTCGCTAAAATTCGGGTTTTATAGGTTCGCCGTCTTTCAAAACCTCAAAATGAAGGTGAGGCTCATCCGCTTTTTCTTCACTTCCGCTTGTTCCTATTCCGCCGATTATATCACCCTTTTTAACTGTGCGTTTAACTTCAATATAGTCTGAGCTTTGGAGATTTCCGTATAACGTCTTAATTCCGTTTCCGTGGTCTATTACAATCACATTTCCAAGCATTTCATCGGTATAAACCTGTTCAACAATACCGTCTGCTGCCGCTTTTATCTGTGCTCCTACAGATGCCGCTATGTCAATTCCGCTGTGCGTCCGCCAATCGTCCATAGTCTTTGAATATACAAGCTCATCCATTGAATAATCCTTTATTATTCCGCCGATACACGGCATATCCATTTGAACTTTCTTATTCTCCGCAGATACCGATACTGCTGTAATTTCTGTTTCATCATTTTCTGCAATGGCTGTTTTTGCAGAGGAAACCGAGCTCTTGTTCTGAACGTTTGCCGGTTCTTCGGAATCCGATTTCACTGCCGTTTTATTCTCTGTATTTGCTGTGTCTGCTGAACTTGTTTTTTCAGAGTCTGAAACCGAATTTTTTACGTCTGGAGTTAATTCGGAGCCTGTGTTTTCTGAATTATAAGTCGAATTCTTTTTTTCGCTTTCGGCTATGGCCGCTTTCCACGCCTCATCATTGAAGCTGCTGCCGATATTTTCACTTTTCTTGACATAGCTTGTTACAAATACTGAACCTGTGAGTATAGCCACTAATGCAAATAGGGCTATGTAAAACCCTTTTTTTCTTACGTAATCCCGTATTATTCCCATATTACTGTTTGAATTAGCAGTCTTAGTCTTGTTGGTTTTATAATTTTTCTTCATTTTTCCAACACCTCCAAGACTATTCTTGACAACTTTATAAGAATATATACATATATTTTATTACGGAGGTAAGGCAGAGCCTTGCAGAAAAGACTTTAGTTATGCACTGAACTTGATTTTTTCGGAATTTTAATGGTATATTCTATGTAATCATCATTTTCATTCTTTACGGATTCTGCTGCAATTCCGGATTTCTGCATCATATCAACAGCTTGTTTTATAGTGTTTGTGAATATTCTTATATCCTTAAAAATACGTATTTCTCTTGCATTTCTTTTAACAGCATTATTTTTTTCATTCTCTGCTATAAGCATTTCCTCAATCAGCTCGTCCGTCTTTGAAACGTTAAGTCCACGTTTAATTATGCTTGAAAGAGCCTTTTGTCTTAAGGCTTCATCGGGAAGTCTTAATAATGCTCTTGCGTGGCGTTCCGTAAGGTTATTTTCTTTAAGAATAGCTCGTATTTCAGGTGAAAGCTTTAATATTCTTATTTTGTTTGCAATGGTGGATTGGTTCTTGCCAAGTCTTTCCGCAAGCTCCTCCTGAGTTAAGCCGTGCTCTGCAATAAGTGTAGAGAACGCCTCCGCTTCTTCCATATAACCGAGATTTTCACGCTGAATATTTTCTATAAGCGCAAGTACGGCACTGTCAGTTCCGTTTACTTTCATTATTCTTGCATAGATTTTTTCAAGTCCGATATTACGGCATGCCCTTAATCTTCTTTCCCCGGCTATAAGCTCATATTCATCGGAATTTATCTGTCTTACCGATATCGGCTGCATAAGTCCGTACCTCATAATAGACATACTTAATTCCTCTAAAGCGTCTTCTTCAATCTCTTGTCTTGGCTGATACGGATTAAACCGAATCTTATTAACTTCTATCTCTTTTATATCCTCCGGTTTGCTTTCCTCAGTATCCTTTACCTCTACCTCCACTATCTCGTATTTCCCTGTCTTTTTCTCCTCTCTATCTTTTGCAAATCCTACTCTTTCTATCATTTGTGCAAGCATTCTCTTATTTTCCCCTTTCTGAAAATTAATTTATTTTCCATATTATAACATATATTTAGCTTGAATGCAAAATATTTCCGTACAAAAATTATTCTATAATTCGACGGGTCAATAAAATATTTATATAAAGTTTATAATTTTGTAAGTTAATATTTATTAGGGGAGCTTATAATTAAGATGTCGACAAAATAGAAAGAAAAAAAGAGGTGAAACGGCAGGGAACAGCGAAAATAATAAAGTAGGAAATAAAACTTGAAAAAACTTATCGGTAAATTTAGAAATCAGAAATGGAGGAAAAGAAGTTATGAAGAAAAGAAGTAATAAGTTCAAGGCACTTGCGGGTATTGTAGCCGGATGTATGATTCTTACCGGAGCGGTATTTGCAAACATTGATAATGCAAACGGATATTCAAGCTATAAGAATGCGGTTAAGAATTTAATAAAGCTTAGTAACTGTACAGCTGAATTTAATATTACAGCATATTTAGATGATACTAAGCTTGAGGAGTATAAGATTTTATCAAAGATTGAGAATAATAAGTTTACAAGCAGCAGTGTATCTGAATCGGCTGTTGATTCGGAGGATTATAAGTCCGGAGTTTTAGATGATGATGCGACTTATTTAAGTCAAAATTATACCGACGGAGAATTTGAGGTACATGTAAATACAGACAGCGGCAACGGATATAAAAGCATAGACATAACCGATATTTCGGAATATAGCGAAGAAAATGGAGTTTACAATCCGATTCTCGGCGGAAATGTAGATGAAAAGCTGCTTGACAAGGCAATTCGGTTTGCGGAGGTTGCGGCAGACAGCTTTATAGGCGATATTAAAAATAACTTTGTATATCTTGGTGAGGAGAACGGCGAAAAGCATTATAATATAACTCTTTCAAGAGAGCAGATGCCAAGCATTGTAACTTCGGG